>NZ_QKOB01000022.1 GCF_003226535.1 Meiothermus sp. Pnk-1
CACTCGGGCGAAAGCTCGAGTGAGAACTGAACGAGCCCTATGTGGACGCTAAAGATCCTCGGTAGTTGCGCCTTGGTCAGCCCGACCAAGACCTTAAACCTCGAGCGCAAACCCGCGGCCCTGCTAGCCTATCTGGCCCTCGAGGGCCCCACTCCCCGTGCGCGCTTGGCTGAGCTGCTGTGGCCGGATCTGGAGGAGAAATCCCAGCGCAACAACCTGCGCCAGGTGCTGTTCCGCCTGCGGCGGGCGGCGGGGTTGTTCTGGGGGAGTGACCCGCTAGAGCTAGACATGGCTGTGGACGTGCTGGAGTTCACTACCGGGCTACGGTCGCGCCGGCCCCTCCCGGATCAAGGCTGGCTTGAGGGAACCCTCCTCGGCGGCTTCGAGTACGACGACTGCCCAGAATTCGCCGAGTGGTTGCAGGTGGAGCGCGAGCGGCTGCTGAACTTGCGGCTCGAGGCGCTGGAGGCCGAGGCTGAGCGGCTCGAGCGCGAGGGGCATCTTTCCCGGGCGCTTGCCTATGCTCGGCGGCTGGTGGAAGCCGACCCGGTCTCTGAAGCCGCCTACCGCCGGCTGATGCGCTTGCACTACCTGCTGGGCGACCGCGCCGCTGCGCTGCAGACCTACGCCCGGGCGCAAGAAGCCCTGCGCCGCGAGCTGGGGGTGGATCCCCTGCCATCAACCGTGGAGCTGGCTCAGGCCATCGCCCAGGATGAGGCCGGGGCAAGGCTGCAGCCGGTGCCCGCCAAAGCCTATCGGCTCCAGCCCCTGATCCTGGTGGGTCGCGAACGTGAGTGGGCCGCACTCGAAGCCGCCTGGGCCGAGGGGCGGGTGATCGTGGTGCGGGGCGCGCCGGGGATAGGCAAGTCCCGTCTGCTGCGCGAGTTCGCGGCCAGCAAGGGACCATACGCCTTGTACGAGGCCCGCCCGGGGGATCGGGTGGTGCCTTATGCCGCCTTCGCCCGTTTCGTGCGGGAAAACCTCGAGGAGCGCCCGGAGCGACTGGACCACCTTGAGCCCTGGATCCGGCGTGAGCTAAGCCGGCTGCTGCCGGAGCTGTTTTTAGACGGGGAGCCGCCCCCGCTCAGCGATGCGGCGGCCAAGCTGCGATTCTTCCAAGCCCTGGGGGAGTGGGTCTTGCGGGGGAACCGGGAGGTCGCCGCGATTCTCGCCGACGATTTCCAGTACTTCGACCCAGCCAGCGCCGAGGTGGGGCAGTACTTAATCTCCTCGGTGTTTAGGGCAACCCAGTCTCAGCCCCGGCTGCTCTATACCCTCAGGAGCGGAGAGGCTCCCGAGCTCGAGCGCACCCTGGAGGCGGCGGGCGATCGGGTGGCCATCGTCGACCTGGAACCCCTAGACCAACCAGCGGTGGAGGCGCTGGTGGCGGCCGAGGCTCCCGACCGACCCGGCCTGGGGGCGCGGCTTTACCGGAGCACCGGCGGCAACCCCTTTTTCGTGGTCGAAACCCTGCGTGCGCTGGCCGAGCGTGGGGATTGGTCGGGGCCGCTCCCGCTGGCCGGGCAGGTGGCGGGCTTGCTCGAGGCCCGCTTGGACCGACTGTCCGCTGGATCCCGCCAGCTGGCCGCGCTGGTGGCGGTAGCCGGGGAGGACTACACCCCGTCGCTGGCCGCCCAAGCCCTGGAGACCATCCCGCTGGTGATCGCCGAGCGGGAGGGGGAGCTCGAGGCGGCCGGGATGCTGGAGAGCAGGCACTTCACCCACGACCTGATGGGCGAGGCGGTGGTGAACGCCACCCCTCCGGCCCTCCGGCGCTACCTGCATGCGCGGTTGGGAGAACTCCTCCAGGCCTCGGGGGGCAACCCTGCGCGCATCGCCCATCACTGGATGGAAGCCGGGGAGCCCGAGGGGGCCTGGGAACCCCTGCTGCAGGCTGCGGAAGCCGCGCTCGAGGCCGGGGTACTGGCCCAAGCCCAAGCGTGGCTCGAGCGCCTCTCCCGCGAGGCCCCACCCCCCCTGGCCTACCGGGCAAGGCTGCACCTGGGGGTCTTGGCCATAGGCCGGAACGCCGCCCAGGCGGAAAAGCTGCTGCAGGAGGTGATCCACCTGGCCGAACCCCCCCTGCGGACCGAGGCGCAGGTGGCCCTGGCGCAGCTGTACGTCGTCACCGGGCAGCCCGCTCAGGGGCTGGCCGCGCTGCTCAGGGCGCAGGAGGAGTGCTCCGCCGCGAGCCCGGCCCTGCAAGCTACCTTGCTCCAGACCGAGTTCGAAGTCCGCTGGCGGATGAGCGATCTGGAAGGGGCCGAGCGGGCTCTGCGCCGGGCGCTGGAGCTCGACCCCGGCCCGCACAGATCGGTGTCGCTAGGGCTGCTGCTGTGGTCGCAGGGCCGGTACCGCGAGGAGATCGCCCTGCTGAGCGAGCGGCTCCAGGCCCGCCCGGAGGACCCCTGGCTAGGGGTGGTGCACAACAACCGGGCCTTCGCCCACCTCGCCCTGGGGGAGGTGAATCAGGCCATCGCCGGGTTTGAACAGGCGCTGGCCATGGGAGAGGCCCTGGGCGACCTCTACGACGTGTCCTTGGCCCGGCTCAACCTGGGCACTGCCCTCGTCTCGCGGGGGGCCTATCAACGGGCGAAAGAGCTTCTGGAGGCGGCGCTGGAGGGCTACACCCGGGTGGGGTCCGCCTTTGGGCAGGCCGAGGCTTACTCCCGGCTGGGGCTCCTGCACGCCCGGGCCGGGCGCTGGGGGGAGGCCCGGCAGCACTACACCCAGGCCCTGGAGCGCATGCGCCCCACCGGAGACGCCTTTCGCCTCGCCTATATGCTGGCCGGCCTGGCCGAGGCTCGGGTGGGCTGCGGCGACCTCGAGGGGGCCCAGGCCGCTGCGGAGGAGGCGCTCCTCCTGGCGCAGGCCGCGCCCCAGCCCTATGGCCTAGCGTACGTGCTCATGGCGATGAGCCTGGTGCGCCAGCGCAGGGGGGCGAGCGAGGAGGCGCTGGGCTACGCTCGAGAGGCGGTAGCGCTCGGCGAGCGCTTCGAGATGGCGGAACAGCTAGCCCGGTCGCTCCTGTTCGTTTACGCCGCCTCCGACCGGGCGCAGGCCGACGAGGCCCTGGTGCGCTGCCTGGAGATTGCCCGGGAGCGGGACATTCCCGATCTGGTCTGGCGGGCGGCGCGCCGGCTAGGCCCCCGCTACGCCCGCCAGGCGGAGGAAGCCCTGGCCCGCCTCCAGGCCCAGGCTCCGGCCGGGTGGGAGCTGGAGGACTGTGGCTAGCTCGAGCGTTAGTTGTCCCGATCCTGCCCGGTAACAGCTGGCTAATGCCCCTGTCCTACCCTTGCCTTGGCATTCGGACAGATGCCAAGGCAAAGGAGGGTTAAATGCATCAGCGCACCTGGCAG
Source organism: Meiothermus sp. Pnk-1 (assembly GCF_003226535.1). NCBI lineage: Bacteria > Thermotogati > Deinococcota > Deinococci > Thermales > Thermaceae > Meiothermus > Meiothermus sp. Pnk-1. The sequence goes on from NZ_QKOB01000022.1 coordinate 3,360, forward strand.
ATCGTGATGGCAGTAGCTCTCGGCGGCCTCCTGGCCGCCTGTGGGGGCGGCGGGAGCGGCGGAGGCGGGGGGGGTGGTTCGGGGCTGGCGACCATCGTGGTGAGCCCGGCCTCGGCCAGCGTCGCGGTGGGGGCCACCCAGGCGTTTACCGCCGTGGCCAAGGACGCCAACGGCAACACCCTGAGCGGGGTGAGCTTCACCTGGTCCTCCTCGAACCCCGCGGTGGCCAGCATCAACAGCAGCGGCCTGGCCACCGGCATCGCCGCGGGCACCACCCAGATAACCGCCAAGGCGGGGAGCGTGACCAGCAACGCTGCAACCCTAAGCGTCACCGCCGGCGGGGGCGGGGGTGGCGGGAACGGCTCCTTCACGCTGAGCCTCACCCCCGGGGCCCCTTCGGCTGGCCAGGGCGGTAGCGCCACCGTGCAGGTGGGGGTAAACCGCAGCAACGGTACGGTGGGCAACGTAAACCTCACCCTGCTGGGCAGCGCGGTGAGCCCCACCGCCGACCCGGCCAAGATCTCCTACAGCTTCAGCCCCAACCCCGAGACCGGAAGCGGAAGCACCCTGACCCTCAGCGTAGGGGCCAACGTCCCGCCGGGGAGCTATGCCCTCACCGTGCAGGGCCAGTCCAGCGGGGACACCGAGACCGCCCCCTTGTCCCTCACGGTGACCGCGCCGCACACCGTCTTGCTGGTAGACGATGATAGGAGCGACAACAACTCCAACACCGGAAGCACCAACCTCTCCGTCTCGGATACCCTCTTCCGCAACCTGCTCACCGCAGCGGGGGTGGGCTATGACGTCTTCGTGGCCCCCGCCAACGGCAACGGCCCCACCTTCGACCAGATGAAGGGCTACGCCAAGGTGGTCTGGTACACCGGCAACGCCTACGGCGGAAGCGGATACGGGACCCTCTCTAGTGCTGACGAGCTCAGCCTCAAGGCCTACCTCGACCAGGGGAGCCGCGAGCTGTTGCTGTTCTCGAGCGAATACCCCTACGACATCGGGGCGGATTGGACCAGCACCAATTCGGACAGCTTCTTCGCCAACTACCTGGGGGCACAAGGCGGCAAGGAAGATCCCAACAGCCACACCGCGGGCGGCGGCCTCAACCACAAGAGCTTCTCGGTAGCCGGAGTTGCCGGCACCGTCACGGCGGGAGACGCTTACACCGTGCAGAAGGACGCTCCCTTATATACCTACACCAGCGCGATCAACCCCGCCAGTGGGACCGACACCCTCCTCACCGCCCAGGCCGACCCGGACAACACCGGAACCGACCACCCGGTGGCGGTAGCCACCGGCCGCAAAGGGGTAGGCACGGCGGGCAGCTCGAAGGTGGTCTACGTGGGGATCACCCTGGAGAACCTCTTCGAAACCGGGAGCGCCGACGCCAACAAAGCCCAGCTCTTAGGCCAGCTCCTCAGCTACTAGCGGTCGTCAAAGCGGGGCCTTCCCCCGGGTCGTGTGCCTGGGGGAGCCCCTTTAGGAGCAACCATGCCAGCCAAAAACGCCTGGGCCTATCTGGTGCGGATCTGGCTCGAGCCGGGCGAGGGGGGCCAGGTATGGCGGGCCAGCCTCACCGACCTCGCCACCCGACAGGCCCGTTACTTTGCCGACTACGCAAACCTGCTGCGCTACCTCGAGGGGCTACCCGCCGCCCAGCGCCCCCAGGGGGGAGCTAAGGATGAGCCGAAACCCTGAGGCCGGGGGCCAGAAAAGCTAGGTACCCCCTCCCCTGCTAGGGGAGGGTTGGGGCCGTACGGTAGCCCGGTGGGGGAATCCGCGTTCACTCGACAGAGAAGGGGTAGTCCTGGGGCTGGTCCTTGAGCCGCACCCGGGGATTGCCCGAGGGGTCTCGGTCGAGGGCCAATTCCTCTGCGGCGAGGGGAGGGTCCACCGTCACGTAGGTGCCCTCCTTCGGGTTGAACAAGAGCTGCGAGGTAAAGCCCCCAACGCTTACGAAGAGGCGCCCTTCCCGCAGGGAGAGGGTGAGCTCCCCCAGGTCGGGGTTGCGGAAGCGGCGCAGGTAGGGTTGCAGCGTGGGGGTGTCCAGGTTGCCGGTGAGGGCCTCGAGGGCTTCCTTTGTGGCCTTGGCGCTGGTCTCGAGGGCGAAGCGAAACCGGGCGTCGTACTCGGCGCTCTGGCCGAAGGCCAGCTCCAGCACCCGGTACATCACCGCCTGGGTGAAGGGGTTGGCGTTCTGGGCGTTGCTGAGCACCACCACCCCCAGCCCCTTATCCGGCAGGAAGGCCAGCAGGGAGGTGAAGCCCAGGGTGTTGCCCCCGTGCTGGATGAGCCGCACCCCCTTGTACTCCCCCACGAACCAGCCCAGGCCATAGCTGGTCTGGGCGTCCACCTTGACCTGGGGCCGCCAGGTGAACTCGAGCCCCTCCGCTGAGACCACCCGCCGCCCCTGGGGGCTGACACCGCGGGCCAGCTCGGTGAGGAGGTAGCGGGCCAGGTCGGGGGCGGTGGACCAGTGGGCCCCCGCCGGGGCCACCGGGAGCAGGGCTCGCTCGTCGTCCAGGGGAAGGGGGCGGTACTGGCCGGAGAGGCTCCGGCCGTGGGGGGTGGCGTGGTTCCCCCGGGCCAGCACCAGCTCAAAGGAGAGGGTGGTGTCCCTCATCCCGATGGGATCCAGCACCCGGGAACGCAGCTCGCGGACGTAGCCCTCGAGCATCTCCTGGGGGCTGGCCCCGGCCGCCACCGCGGCCAGATAGCCCCCGCTGGCGACCATCTGGTTGGAGTACTGAAAGGCCTCGCCGGGCCGGGTGTAAAACTGGAAGCTGCCCAGGGAGCGCACCACGTCCAGCGCCGAGAGGGACCCTCCGCGGAAGAGGATCTCGTAGTCGCGCCGGGGTACCCCGCTGCAGGCGCAGACCAGGTCGTGCAGGGTGAGGGTCTGGGAGAGCTGGGGATCGGCCACGCGGAACTGGGGGAAGACCGCCCGCGCCGGGGTGTCCCAGCGCATCTTGCCCGCGTCCACCAAGGTGGCCATGAGCAAGGTGGTGAGGGACTTGCCCGCCGAGCCGATCATGAACTGGGTGTCGAGGGTGACCGGGGCCTCCTTGCCCAGCTCACGGACGCCAAACGCCCGCTGATAGACCACCCGGCCCCCCTGCACCACCGCCACCACGGCTCCTGGAACCTGGGCCCGTTGCATGGCCTGCGAGATGTAGCCTCCCAGCTCGGCGGCCATGGCCGGGTCGAAGGGCTTGGGGGAGGCCGCGCTGAGGTCGGTCTGCTCGAGCTGGGCGATGCGCAGCCCGGAGGCGATGATGTTGACCTGGGAGCCCCGGCGGGCGAGGGCCTCGGTGCGGGCGTCCACCAGCACCAGGTAAACCCTCCCCCGGTACCGCTGGGCCAGGCCGATAACGGTGCGCTCGGGCGGGGTCTTGTAGGCTACCTGTACGGTCTGCTCCACCCCGCCCTGGCTGGGGGGTTGGGCGCGGTTCGCGGCGGGGAGGGCGAAGCCGGGATCCACCCGCCGCCAGCCCGCGGCCAGGGCCTCATCCGGGTCGCTCCCCTCCAGCGCCAGCAGGTAGACCCGGATCCCCCCCTCGGGGTCGGTGAGGAGGGCGTACCCCCCTTTGGACTCCGCCTTCCACCCGGTGGGGAGGGGGGCGGTGTAGAGGCCGTCGGGGTCGCGGTAGGACCCCTGCCCGAGGGCGGGGGAGAGGGCGGCCAGCAAGAGGAAGATGAGAATGAGTCCCGGCATGGCTCATGCTTGCCCAGGCCCGTCATGCCACCGTCAGCCCGCGGGGGTCCGGGGCGGGGTATACTTCACGGCGTGCAGGGCAGGGGCTGGCGGGGGGTGGCCGAGGTGTTCGGGGTGTTCCTGCGGCTGGGGCTCACCTCCTTTGGCGGGCCGGTGGCCCACCTGGGCTACTTCCGCGAGGAGTTCGTGCGGCGGCGGGGCTGGCTCGATGAGCGGGCCTACGCCGACCTGGTGGCGCTGTGCCAGTTCCTGCCGGGGCCGGCCAGCTCGCAGGTGGGCATGGCGGTCGGGCTGTATCGGGCCGGGCTGGGGGGCGCGCTGGCGGCCTGGCTGGGCTTCACCCTGCCCTCGGCGGCGCTGCTGGTGCTGTTTGCGCTGGGGGTGGCCCGGCTGGAGGCGCTGGGCTCGGCGGGGTGGCTGCACGGGCTGAAGGTGGTGGCGGTGGCGGTGGTGGCCCAGGCGGTGTGGGGCATGGCCCAAACCCTCACCCCCGACCGGCCCCGCCTCACGCTGGCCGTCGCGGCGGCCATGCTGGCCTTGCTGCTGCCGGGTTCGCTCGTGCAGGTGGCGATCATCGCCGCTTCGGGAGCCGCGGGCGTGTGGCTGCTGCGAGGACCGGTAAGCGAGGGCCCAGCTTCCCTCCCCCTGCAGCTAGGCCGCCGCTGGGGCCTGCTGTTCCTGGCCCTGTTCTTCGCCCTGCTGCTCGCCCTGCCCCTGCTGTGCCAGACCCCGGCCCTGGCCCTCTTCGACAGCTTCTACCGCGCCGGAGCCCTGGTCTTCGGCGGAGGGCACGTGGTCTTGCCGCTGCTGCAGGCCGAGGTGGTGCCGCCCGGCTGGGTGGACCCCCAGGCCTTCGTGGCCGGCTACGGAGCGGCGCAGGCGGTGCCGGGGCCGCTGTTCACCTTCGCCGCCTACCTGGGCGCGGTCAACCGGGCGGGGCTCGCGCCGTTGGTAGGGGCGGCCATCGCCCTGGTGGGCATCTTCCTGCCGGCCTTCTTGCTGGTGGCGGGAACCCTACCCTTCTGGAACCGCTTGCGCGGCCACCCAGGGGTGCAGGCCGCCCTACGGGGGATCAACGCTGGGGTGGTGGGCATCCTGCTGGCCGCGCTGTACACCCCGGTCTGGACCAGCGCCATCGGGAGCGGGGCCGACTTCGCCTTGGCCCTGGGCTGCTTCACCCTGCTGGCCCACTGGAAGGCCCCGCCCTGGCTGGTGGTGCTGCTGGCGGCGGGGGTGGGGGGGGTGCTGGGCTGAGGCCCCGACGGGGAGCCGGAGCAGGGCCAGCTCCTTGCCCTTGGCCTCCACCATGACGTCGGCGGGGCCGGGCAGGGCCTCGAGGAGGGCGTGCAGATCCTCGGGGAGGATTTCGAAGGCGTGGGCCCCCGGGCGCTTGGCCGGGTCCTGGCTGGCCAGGTGGACCTTGGGCCGGCCCGGCCAGGTGGGGAAGGCCAGGCGCAGGGCCTCCCCCAGGCTGAGCCGGCCGGGGTTCAGGGCGTGGTGGAGGGTGTCGATCACCAGCGGCACCCCCAGCCTCTCGGCCACCCGCAGCACCTCCTCCGCCGCCCACAGCCGCTCGTCGTGTTCCAGGGCCAGGTAGCGCAGGACCTCCCCCTCGCCGCGGAGGTTCTCCACAAAGCGCTCCGCGGCCCGCTCCCGCTCGCCGTAGACGCCGCCCAGGTGGAGGACCAACACCCCGTCCTCGGCGCCCAGGAGGCTCAGAACCCGCGCCGAGTAGCGCAGCTCGGCCAGGGAGCGCTCGACCACCCCTGGGGTGGGGCTGGCCGGGTTGACGTACTGGCCGGGGTGCATCGAGAGGCGCTGCCCCAGGGTGCGGGCCAGGGCCCCCAGCCGGGCCAGCTCCGCCGCGTGCGCCGCCTCCCAGCGGTAGGGGAAGCGGGGGTGGGAGGCGAAGGGGATGAGCCCCTGGCCGATGCGGAACAGGGCCAAGCCCCGCTCGGCGTTCCAGCGCAGGATGCGCTCCAGGTCCCGCAGGTTGGCCTCGGCCTTCTCCCGCGCCCGCTCGGGGGAGAGCGAGGCCAGGCGCAGGGTGCGGTTGGTGGTGGCCCCCAGGGTCAGGTTCTCGCAGGGGTAGCCCAGCCTCATAGCTCGAGGGTCTCCCCCGCCCCCTCCAGCCCGGCCAGGATCCGGCGGGCGGCCTCGTCGGGGGTGAGGGCTCCCCGGGGGGCTCCTCCCAGGGGCGCCCACAGCTCCGTGGCCACCGCCGGCAGGCGCACCAGGATGAGCTTTACCCCCTCCCGTCCCAACTCCTTGCGGGCCGCGTTCACCAGCCCCTCCAGGGCCCGCTTGCCCGCGGCGTAGGCGGCGAAGCCGGGCGCCTCCACGTAGGCCGGATAGGCCCCCAGGAAGAGGGCCCTGGCCCCGGGGTGGAAGCGCGCGTGCTTGAGGGCAAAAAAGGCCCCCAGGAAGTTGGCGGTGAGGACCTCCTCCAGGCGGTCGCGGGGGGTGGCGCGCAGGGGGCTTCGGGCCACCGCCCCCGCCGCGTAGAGCAGCAGGTCCAGGGGGCCGGTGGCCTCGAAGAGGGCGGCCACCTCGAGCTCGTCCCCCAGCTCGAGCGGCGCCGCCCGCCCCCCGGTCTCCGCGGCCAGCGCGGCCAGGGCCTCGGCCCGCCGGCCGGCGAGCCACAGCTCGGCCCGGCCCTGGAGGAGGCGGGCCAGGGCCCCGCCGATGCCGCCGGTGGCGCCGATGATCAGGGTCTTCACGGCCCCAGGGTGACACGGGAGGGGGCCTCCCCACCGGTCCCCCGGCCACAATCGCTAGGGGCAGCCGTTGCCGTGAAGGGCGTACACCTGGCCGTAGTCGCGGGGCGGATCCCTCACTACCCGGTCCCAGTCCACGCAGCGGTAGACCCCCTTCATGAGGTCGGCCACCCCCTGCCGCAGCCCCGCCCCGAGCACCCCCATCCGCCCCGATACTGCCAGCCAGCGGTAGGTCTGGCTCTCCACGTCGGTGCCCGGGCCCTGGTTGGGCAGGGAGGTAGGGCCGAGGCCGGAGAAGTTCTCCACCGGGTTGCCCGAGGCGTTGTGCCACTGGCAGGCCCAGTAGTGGGCCGCCCCGTACCAAGCTTCGGGGGTGAAGCGGCGCATGGTGTCGAGCCAGCCGCTCACATAGGCCTCGAGCAGGGCCTTCACCCGGCCCATGTCGTAGCCGGGGGCCTGGGCGTCGGTGAGGCGGTAGAGGAGCCAGGCGACGTCCCCGGCCCGCCAGCCCTGCCAGCCGTTGCTCATCAGGTAGGTGTCCGGCCCCGGTTTCCCGCAGGGGTCGCCCCAGGAGGGGCTGTAGGGGGGGATGCCGTTGTCCCGCTGCTGCGCCCCGTGGACGCTGAAGACCAGGTTGCGGTAGAAGCTGCGCCCGGTGCCGACGAACATCCCCGGGGGGTAGCCGTAGTCCATGGGGACGTTGCCGGCCCCCACCCCGTCGCCCGGGGTGAGGATCAGGGGCAGCCAGTACCAGGCGTCCATGATGTACTGGTCGGTCTCCTGCGAGGCGGTGGCGGTGGCCTGGAGCCGGTGCAGCTTCTCCTCCTCGCCGAAGATGGCGTGGCCTACCTCAAAGACCTGCGAACCGGGCCAGCCCCTCGGCTCCACCCGGGAGGGCAGGGAGGGCGTCGCCACCCCGCTCGGGGGGGTGTAGAGGAGGCCCCGCTCCGGGTGGGCCCCGGCGAAGCACCCGTGGAAGCGCTCCCCCTGGTCCTCCAGGCCGTAGGCCTGCATCCAGTACCACTGCCGCACCACCCGCCAGCGGGCGTAGTCCAGGAGCTGGCGCACCCCCTCCACCCCGTCCTTGAGCCCCGGCCCCCCACCGCGGTAGTACAGCAGGAGCCGGGCCAGCCCCACCTCGAACTGCGAGCTCAACCCCCCTCGGGGCGAGTTGTCGGGCTTGCAGGCGGCGAAGCCCAGGGGGTCCCGCTCCAGCCCGGCCTCGATCCCGTTCGCGATGGCCGCGATGCCGTCGTATCCCGCGCCGAAGAGGTCCTCCGGGGCGACCCGGGGCAGCCAGTGGTTCCAGTCGGGCAGCTGCAGGGCTATGGGCAGCTCGCGCACGTTGAGGGAGGCCTCGCTGCGCAGCCAATCCGGGCGCAGCCGGGCCCCCGTCGCCTCGTCGCTGGAGAGCACCGCGTCGATCCCCGCCCCCGCCGCCCAGTCCCGCACCGGGCGGCCGTCCAGCCCCGGCCCCGGCTGGTAGGGGGGGTTCCAGGGGCGGGCGTAGGGGGAGGCGTAGGTCGGGAGGCCGCGGATGTAGCTGGCGATGGCCTTCCCCTGGTCCTCGCTCAGGCCGTGGAACTGGGACCGCACCACGATGGAGCGGTTGGAGTAGTTGAAGTACTTGAGGTCCCGCCCGTCGGGGGCGTGGCAGCTGCTGCAGTGGGCCCGCAGGGGGGTGGGGTCGCGGAAGGAGGTGCGCAGGGGGGCCCCCGTCCACAGGGCCTTCCCCTGGGCGGCGGCCTCCGCCCCCGGGAGGGGGGGCGTCCAGCCCGCCGGGTCCTCCTCGCGCAGGGGGGTGGTCAGGGCGGAGTTCCCCGCGGCGTCCAGGAGGTCCAGCCGCACCACCCGGTAGCCCGCGCTCACCCCCGGGGCGCGGTCCAGCACGAAGCTCAGCCGGTGGGGGCCGGGCTGGAGGGAGAGGGGGAGGGAGAGGTCGAAGACCGCGATCTCCCCGTTGATCCCCCCGTTAGGGCGGCTCGGCGTGCCGTCGGGGTGGGTGTCCTGCCCCAGCCGCGCGAGGACGGCCGGGTCGCCGGGGCCCTCGAGGCGGAAGTGGGTGTGGTCCAGGGGGGTAGGGGAGCCCCCGTCCACCTCCAGGTGGCCCTCGTCCTCGCTCTGCAGCCCGTGCACCCGCAGCTTGAGGGTGGCCGCCGGGCGGGCCAGGGTCACCGGCAGGTCCACCCGGGTGCCGTCCGGACCCAGCACCTCCAGCGGGAGGAGGGCGGCAGGGGGTTGCAGCGGGGATGAGGCGGCGGGCGGGGAGGGCTGGTTGCAGGCCGCCAGGCACAGCAGGAGGAAAATCCAGCCCAGGCGCATACCTCGAGCCTAAGATGGGGCTCGCCTCCGCAGGGTTTATTTGCACACGCCGCCCGGGCGGGGTGGGGGGCAACCTCGAGCCTCAATCCGGAATGAGCTTGAACAACCGCCCGGATAGGCTCACGTTGGCCTTTTCCAGGGTGTAGCTCACGGTGTCCCCCGCCAGGCTCACTCTCAGCCCGAGGCGGAACTTTCCGCTCTTCAGCAGGCCGAAAGCCGGGCTGGTCTCGCCGAGGGTGCTGCCGAGCTCGAGCGGCTTCTCTTCGCCGGGGCTGAGGTTGACCGAGCCGGAGGCCACCGTGTAATCCTGGTTGCCGTCGTAGATATTGCCGTCGCCCGGAGGGGCTACGTGGACCTCCAGGCTCACGCTGGCCGGGGTGCTGCCGGTGTTCTTCAGGCTCAGGCGAGCCTCGAGCCTGGCCTGCTCCAGGATGTCCAGGTTGGGCAGCTCGAGGGCGAGGCCGTCGGGGTCGTTGCCGTAGGTGCTGTCCCCGTCGTCATCGGGCAGCAAAAGGGTGGCGGTGGTGAGGTCCAGTTGCCCGCTGCGGGAGGCGGTCGGGATGTACGAGAGCGCGTCCACCCGCACCGTGGTCAGCGTGTGGCCGCTGCAGGCGGCCAGCCCAAGCGCCAGGAAAAGGATCAGGGTACGCTGCATGGTCGTGCTCCTAGAAGCCCAGGCTCAGGGCCAGGCCATAGACGGTGCCCCTGACGACGGGGGCCTGGTGGACCGTGAGGGCGGTGTCCAGGCTGAAGCCCTCCAGCCGCACCCCTCCGCCCAGCCCAAACTTGAAGCCCCCTTCCAGCCCCGCCCCGGCCCGCAGCCGGTAGGGGCCCAGGGCGTACTCGGCCCCCAGGTGGAAGCTGCTGTCGAGCGAGGAGAAGTCGGCCCCTACCAGGAGGCTGCCCTCCTCCAGGGGCAGCCGGTAAGCCCCGTTGAGGAAAAGGGCTGGGGCAAAGCCCCCGCTTTGGCGCTCCGCCGGGGTTTGGCTCGAGCTCCCGTTCTGCACGGTGACCTCGGTGCCCGACCAGCGGATGAAACCCACCAGGTTGCGCACCCCCAGGCCCAAGGTGAAGCCCTGGTAGTCCACCACCACCCCGGCGTCGGCGCGGACCCCGAAGCCCTGGCCATTCCCCGGCACGCTGTAGAAGTAGCGCACCTCGTAGTCGGTGCCGTTGGGGTTGCCGTTCTGGTCGAAGGTGGGGCGGGCCGTGGCCTGGGCCTCGAGATAGCCCAAGCCGTAGAAGCCCTCCCCGCGCACCCCGGCGTAGAGCTTCCCCGCGAAGTCGGGGAGCTCCGGCAGGGGCGTGGCGTAGGCCAGGTTGAGCCCCAACCCGCTTATGAAGTTGGTTCGGCCGGTGAGGGCGCAGGGCGAGGGGGTGGCGCTGCGGCAGCGGCTGAGGTCGCCGGCGCCTACGGCCTGCTTGAGGTCCTCGCTCGCCTCCACGCCGAGGCCGCCGCTGCCGTAGATGAGGCCCAGCTCGAGCCCCAGCCCCGGCACACCGGTCTCGAGGGGAAGGCGCAAAAGGGGGGGAGGGGTCAGCGCCGAGATCGTCTGGCCACCGCCCCCCACGCTGAAGTCGAGGTTCAGAGGGTTGCCCTGACCGTCGGTGATGCGAACTTCGTTTTGACCGATGGAGAAAACCACCTCATCCGGGCTGCGCGCGGGGTTGAAGAGGAAAGAGTCCAGGTGGGTGAGCTGGTCGTAGAAGCTGAGGGCGTCGAAGCGCTGTTTGAAGGTCTGGCGGTCGTAGAAGTAGGCCGGGGCGTTGGTCTCGGGGAACAGCGGCAAGACCATCCGCAAAAGGCCCAGCGGCAGGCGGAACCCCTCCGCCTCGGCGTAGGCAGGGGGGTAGGCGGCATAGGCCGGGTTGTAGGGCGCGGCCTCGGGCCCGGGGAGGATCAGCCCGCCGAGGCCCTGCTGGCGGACGCCTTGGGCCAGGGTCATTGCTGAACTGGTTACCAAAAGGAGCAAAAGCCATCGTCTCATCCGGAACGGGAGATAGAACCTCAGACCCGCTCACCTCCTTCGCATAAAAGTATTTTAGTAAACAGTGTTCTTGTAAGGCCCAGCCCGCGCGTGAAGTCGTACCCGCAGAAAAATGTGCCTGCGGCAGAGCCGGGCCAGGATGTAGCCCTAGGGGATGGGCGCGAGGTAGGCCGGCGGAACCCGCTCAGGAGGCACTTCAGAGGGATCGGAGGCGCGGGTGGGCCAGGCGCCGACCGGGGGCGCAGGGCTCCGGGCGCGTGGTTTTCCCGACGCCTCGAGAACCCCTGGCCTCGCCGGGGCAAGGGGAGGGTGAAGATGTCAACGGTCCCACCCTTTAATCTTTTAGACTCAGAGCAGCCATGTATAAGCCTAAACCTTGGGAGAATAACCAGAAACAGCTCCATCTAAACCTGCGGGCCCAGCTCTTTGAGATCCCTCCCTTGTGGGATGCGCTCTTGATCGGTTGTCGGGCTCCCATCGGCCCGGAGGCCGCCCGGCGCATGGCCGAGAGCCTATCCCCCGGCCAGTACGAACTGATCCCTCTGGAGGGGCCGGTGGTCGAGGCCTGCTTGGTGCGCAAGAAGCTGCTGCAGTTGGTGGAATCGGAGAGCCTGCTGCGGGTTCTATTGGAGGAATGCGCGCAGATGCTCGATGAGGAGACGGTGATCCGGGTGCACTTGGACCTGGAGTTGCAGGCCAGGCATACCCTGAGGCTAAAATAGGTCCAACCTTATGCAGCGCCGTGTTAGCGACGTCATGATTCGGGATCCCCTGGTAATAGAAGGTGAGCTAAGCGTGGCCGAGGCGGCCCGCCTGATGAACCAGCACCGGGTGGGCGGCTTGCCGGTGTTGGTAGGCGGTCAGTTGGTGGGCTTGCTCACCTCGAGGGACGTGCGGGCGGCCCACCCCAACCGCCTGGTTCTGGACGCCATGCGCAAGGCCCCCCTGACCATCTCTCCCGAGGCTAGCCTCTTCGAGGCCTTTGAGCAAATGCAACAGGAAGAGGTGGAGCGGCTGTTGGTGGTGGAGGGGGAGAGATTGGTGGGGGTGCTGACCAAGGGCACGCTTCTGTACGCCCTGGGGGCCAGCCAGGACCCCCTGACCGGGCTGGCCCGTGCCGACTGGCTACGGCACACCCTGGAGGGCTATTTGCAGGAAGGCTTGGATCCCACGTTGGTCTTTGCCGACCTGGACGGATTCGGCTCGCTCAACAAGGCCCATGGCCACGTGGCGGCGGACCGGGCCCTGCGGGTGCTGGGCCAGTTGCTGGGGAACTTTGCCCGCGCCCACGGCGGGGAAGCCTTCCGCTATGCCGGGGACGAGTTCGTGCTGCTGTTCCCCCGCCCCCGCAGCGAGGTGCTCCCGCTGTTGGAAAAGTTGCGGCAGGAGGTCAGAGCGCTGAAGGTGGAGGGCCTGCCGCCGCTATCTTTCTCCTTGGGCGTATCTGGGGGGCAGCGCCACTCGGGTCGGGTGCCGGAGAACCCAGCGGCCACCGCCGACGACCTCATCAACCTGGCCAGCCAGGCCTCCACTAAAGCCAAGGGAAGCGCCCAGGGCTGGGTTCAGGTAGTAGTTGAAGAGGGGGGCTGATTCTCCGTCAATGGCCCCTGAGCGGTCTGGTAACAAAATTTACGCTAGCAGAATGCGTACAACCCCACCCTCTCCTGCTAGTAATACGTCCTACGTCGTACGTCGAACGAAGGGGATCGGTCTCTCGGGTGTATGGGCCTCCCGCCGCCGGAGGCGGCGGCGTCCCGACAGGGAATCTACCCCTAGGTGTACGGGCGTAGCCCGTCCCGATAGGGAATCTACCCCGGGTGTACGGAGTTTGCTCTGTCCCGATAGGGGATCGTCCCTTGGGTGTACGGCAGTACGCCGTCCCGAGACGCTTCCTTCGCCGCCGGTAGGCGGGGTAGGGGATCGTCCCCCGCGTTTAGCGTAAGACGTACAGCGTACGACGTAAGTCGCGTTTTGCGTGTAGCATACGACACCAGTAAAGCCCAATGCCCCAAAAATCAAGTTACCAGTGCACTTAGGGCAGGCCGCGGACCGCCTGCCCTGGCGTGAGCCAGATTTTCCCGACAAGGCGGGGCCCGCCGATCCCCTAGCCTGCGGCGACGATTTGATCGATCCAGGCAAATAGCTCCTCCAGATCGTAATCTCCCCCATGCCCCACCCCCCAGGGCAAGAACAGATCCACTGCGTAACCTGCGTTTTGTAACCGGGTGGCCAGGATGATGGGAATGGCCAAAGAGGTGTGAGGATCGGCTGTGCCGTGGCGGATGCGCCAATGGCGGGCGGTTTGGGTGGCGGGAGAGCCGATGTAGCTCATGGGGTTCATCATCCGCACCACCTCGGCAGGGGCCAGACTGCCGCCGACCTTGCTGCGCTCCTGGCTAAAGCGAGTGAAGTGGCGCGCGTTGTCCCGGTTGCTGCCGAATAGTTCATTCTCGGCGTTCTCCAGGCTAAGCCCGTCGAAGGCCGGCGGCACCTTCATCCGCCCCAGCGCCCGCACGTAGGCGTCAAAATCCACCCCCACCACCCGACCGTTTTGCTGTTTCACCCAGTCGACCCGCGAAAGGTCCTGGCCGGCCTCGAGGGCCTTCTGGGCCGAGGCTTGTAGGAAGGCCGCTACATAGTCTTGGAAGCTCCCCGTGCCATCGGGATTCAGGCTCAGGGGTTTTCCGGAGGCATCCCGCAGGCCCAGGCGATTCACGTAGGCAGGGAAGAGGGCTTTGAGTTCCTGGGAGAGGGCGATTTGTTCGGGGCTGAGGCTGCCCGAAACCGGGGCGTGCGGCATTGGGAAGCTGGGGCCGGTCTGTGACGGGGGTGAGGGAAGCTGGTTCTGGTACTCGTTGACCCCGCTAAACTGCCACTCGTAGGCGGCGTCGGCATGTTCCAGGTTGGTGATGGGACAGTAAGCCGAAACGGCGAAGATGTCGTCGCGGGCTGGCGCGGCCCCCAGGGCCTTCAGGTAAGGTTCAAAATCGGGATTGTTGCCGCAGGCGCCCAACAGGGCCGACAGTGCGCCTCCAGCGCTGGTGCCGTTAGAGACGATCCGTTCGGGGTTTCCGGGTATCCGTCGGGCGTTGTGGCGCAGGTAGCGCACCGCCGCCTTGAGGTCCACGATGGCCGCAGGGGCCTTGCCGGTGTAGCTTCCGTCGCCGGCTTGGTTTGTGCGCCCTCGAGCCCCCGGTGAGGCCACCACGTAGCCCCGGGCAAGGGCCAGCAGGATGGCGTTGGGACCAGAGCCGCTAGATCCGGGGGCCGTTTGCAGCCCGGGTTGGCCTGGCTCCGCCGGCATGTACCCCCCCACCCGGTTGGGCAGGAAGATGGGAGCAGACTGGGCGTCATAGTTCCCGATGGACTTGCCCTCGAAGTAGGCCTCAGGGATGTAGAGGTTCATTTGCTGGTAGCGGGTGTCCACCGGCTTCTGCACATACACGATTCCCTCGTAGGCCCGGTACCGCACGCTCTGGTTGCCCACCTGGGCTGTGGCCGAGCGGTATTGCTCGGGGTCGAAGTCGAGGCTGTAGCCCGAGCCGGCCCTGGGCACACAGGCGCTTAGCAGGGGCGGAAAAGCCATGAGTCCTAGACCGGCCTTGAGCACTTTTCTGCGATCCACCTTCTCCATACTCACATCTCCTTTGTTTGAGAAAAGCGCTTTTACCCGGCGGCACGCTCCATTAGCCAGAGCACCACCGCCGCTCCTCCCAGCGCGGTGATCACGGCGGCCTTGCGGGTTTTGCGCAGGAACAGCGAGAGGACAAAGCCGGTGAGGGCCAAAAGCAGCAGGAAAACCCCGGAGAGGTCAACCACCCAGGACCAGGCCGCCCCGGCGTCGCGGCCCCGGTGCAGATCCCCCAGGACCGCCACCGGCCCCTGCTGTACCACCCGCAGCGAGTAGCTGCCGTCTTTCATCTGGATAAAGGCATCGGCGGCATAGCCGGGAGCCCGGAAGCTCAGCGAGGCTTGCTGGTCGTCGTTGCGGTGGTCGCTGACACTCCCTTTGAGCCCGTACCGAGCGCGCAGGGTTTCGGCGGTTTTGAGCCAGTCTACCTGGCCGCCGCTCTGCCATCCTGGGGGTAGGGTGCCGGTGTAGGCCTGCTCGGTTTGTGCGCCGCCAAAAGTCCACTCCGGGTGGTTGAGGAGGAGGCCGGTGGCGGCGAAAAACACCACCACCAGCAGGCTCACCATCGAGGCGTACAGGTGTACCAGCCGCGCCCAGGTGTACAGGCGCGCTTGCAGGGGGTGAGGGGCTTTGCGGACAGAGGGTTCAGCCTTGCTTACCATAGCTGAGGGCCACCCCCTTCAGCTCGCCTTCCCCGGGGTAGCTCCGGCTCAGCGCCGCCGAGCCCAGGGTGAGCTTTTCGCGGAACAGCTCGTATGGCCCGTGCTCGCGGGCCATCTCGATACAGACGTAGTAGTCGCCCTGTGCGACGAGGTTGCCCCGTTCGTCTTTGCCATCCCAGACCAGGGTGTAGCGCCCCGGCATGCGGGTGGGACCCGAGACGGCCTCGGGCGGTTGGCCGTTCTGGCTGGCCCAGCGCCGCAGCTCCTGCAGCCAGCGGGCGCCTTTGCCCGACTGCTCAAACCACACCGCCAGGGTGCGCAGGGGCAGGCCCTGGGCGTTCTCGATCCACACCGCTACGTAAGGCGGGCGGTAGCGGAAACCGCCGGGAGCCGCGATCTCAAAAGCGATATCCAGCTTCATCCCGGCGGGGAGCTTGGGGGCTTGGGCCAGGCTGCGCCCCGCCCAAAGGCTGAGGGCCAGCCCGGTGGCCCGGTAGATAAGGCTTCTGCGGCTGATGAGACGTTTCATGGGGTGACCTCCTCGTGTCGTTGGATGCACTGCTCGTCAAACAATGGGTTGCTGAAAACCCGGCCCTGTCGGTCCACCACCAAGCACCCCACCTTGCACCCCTCGGCCAGGGCCAAGCTCTCTTCCGGCTCGAGCACGCAAAAAGCCGTAGCCAGCACGTCGGCGGTGGCGGCGTCGGGGGCCAAGGCGGTGGCCTGGGCGATGCGGGTTGCGGGCCGGAGGCCGCGCGGGTCGAAGAGGTGCGGCCCGCGCTGGGTGTGCCCGCTGGTGGCGATCCCCTGGTTGCGGAGGGTGAGCCGGGCCAGGGGCGGGGCGTTGTCGGCGGGGGAGAAAGGATGGGCGATGGCTACCCGAAGGCTGCCCGTCCCGCAGTGGCGTAGGTCGCCGCCGAGGTTGACCCAAACCCCCTCCACCCCGGCGACCCGCAGGGCCCGCTCGCAGGCCAGGTCGGCGATGCGGCCCTTGGCCAGGGCGTTGAAGTTGAGCGGGAGCGGGGTGAGTTTGCGGGCTTGTTCGCCCTCGAGCGCCCACAGTGGGCCTCGGAGGCCAACGCGCAGGGCCTCAAGCTCCTCCTCGCTGGGGCTGTGATGCTGGTAGAGGGCCTGCACCGCCTCGGCGGCAGGGTGGAAGGCTCCCCGGGTGCGCTCCCGCCAGACCTCGGCCTCCCGCAGCAGCCGGGCCAGCTCGGGGGAGAGGCGGGCAGCACCGGCGCTTTGCCATCGGTTGAGCTCGCTATTCGGCAGGAAGCGGCTGAACAGGCCCTCGAGGCGGTCGATCTCCAGCAGGATCTGCGCCTCGGCCTGGCGGGCGGTGCGGGGGTGCCGGGCCCAGACCCCCAGCTCGAGGGTCGTCCCCAGCACCCGCTCGTAGCGGGCGGTATGGGGTCGGGGGGTAAGAAGCGGGGTGAACATGGCCATAACCTAGCGGCGCGAGGGGAGCTTTTAGTGAATGGCGGGTGTAGATGTTGTGAAGCCAGCCCGCTCGAGGGCTCACAGGTTCAGCCCGAGGGTGAAGGTCGCGGCGTAACCGGCCCCGTCCGGCTTGAGCTCGAGCAGCAGTTGATTGCCGCCGTTGCGGTAGATGCTGTCGTCGGCGTTGCGGGTGCGGGTGCCGGGCTTGGCGTAAGGGGGGTTGGCCAAGACGCGATCGCTCAGCGCGTCGTCGAAGAAGAGCTGGGAGGTGAAGTCGCGGTTCTGGTAGCGGATCTTGAAGTGGATGTGCACGGTGCGGCCCGGGTACCAGCCGGGGTAGATGGTGGTGAAGCGGGCGAGGCCCTGGGCGTCGGTGATCTGATAGCCGCGCAGCCACTTCTGTCCCCGGGTGTCGGCGAAGCGGTCCTGCACCCCGGAGTAGATCCCCTGGGCATCGCACTGCCAGATATCGACCATGGCCCCCGGAAGGGGACGGCATCCGCTGCTGGAGACCCGGGAGACCACAAAGCGCAGCCCCAGCGGTACCCCGGCCTTCACCACCCCGGTGGCGGGATCGGAGCGGATGTCCGAGCGGTTGAGCCGGGCGTCCACGAAGTAGGGGCCTTCGGTCAGGGCCGGGCGCACGATGCAGGCGGGCAAGGGATCGTTCTGGGCGCTGGCCTTCTGGCCGCCCAGCAGCCCGCCGAGGCCGCTCAGTCCCAAGGCGGCCAACACCTCGCGGCGGTTCAGGATGGTCCCGATGGGCTTATCGTCGTTTTCCATGCCGTCCTCCTTCGGTTTGGCTCAAGCGCCCAGGTTTCTCTTCAAGGCCTCAAACTCGGCCTGGTCGATCTCACCCTTGGCGTAGCGCTCACGGGCGATCTGCAGGGCCCGGTCGGAGGAGCTGCCGCTCGGATTGCGCAACAACCGAAAGATCAGTACCCCAACCAATGCCAGCAACCCCAAGAGCAGCAGGATCCAGAGCAGATCGTCTACCAGACCCCAACCGCCATAGCCGTGATCAAAGACGCCCCAACCGCGCTGATGTATCGGCCACATATATCCCTCCTGTAGGCGGGGTGGACCTGCGCGCAGGTCCACCCCTCGAGCCCTCAGCGTCCGCGGCCTCGAGGCCCTTCCCAACCATCGCGCAGGCCCAAGCGCAGCTGCACCGGCTGGGCCACCAGGGCCTTGGCCACCGCCGGGCTGCTGGCCTTGAGGTTGCTGGCCTCCTGGGCGGTGAGGCGCCCGGCCTGGACCGCCTGGTCGATGGCCTGGTTGCGGGCCGTCACCAGGGCAGCCTCCAGGGCTGCGGGGGTCTTGCCCAGCTCGCTGGCCACCTGACCCAGGGTCTTGCTGCCCCCTGAGAGCAGGGCCAGCTCGCCCGGGGTCACCCCCAGGAACTGGGCCGCCGCGAGGTACAGGTTGCCCAGGTGGCCCCACGGCGCCTTCATGCTGCGCTGCGCGGGTTGGGCGGGCGGGGTCTGGGGCGCCGGGTTCGGCTGGGCCAGGGCGCCGCTCAGGGCCAGGCTCGAGGTCAACAACAGGATCTTCGCTGCTTTGTTCACGGTTACCTCCTCTTCGGGAAGGCCCGTTTAGCCCTCCCTGAAGAGGAGTGTGGAAGGGGGCGGTTACCGAGGGGTTACGGGTCGCTGAGAGGGCTTCTCATCTTCGGGGTCCGTAACCCGCCGATAACCCCTAGAATGCAAGCTGAGGCCATGCGGCTACTGCTGGTGGAAGACGAACTCAACATCGCCCGCCCCCTGTTGCGGGCCCTGGAGGCCCAGGGGCACCGGGTGCAGCACGCCCCCGACCTGAGCCGGGCCCGGGAGCTCCTGGCCGAGGGCGAGCCCGACCTGATGATCCTGGACGTGCGCCTGCCGGAGTCGGAGGACGGGGGCTTCCTCCTGGCCAGGGAAGCCCGGGAGGCCGGCTACAAGGGGCCGATCCTCTTCATGACCGCCCGCGACGCCCTCGCCGACCGGGTCATGGGGCTGGACGAGGGGGGCGACGACTACGTGGTCAAGCCTTTCGAGCTGCCCGAGCTCCTGGCCCGGGTGCGGGCCCTGCTGCGCCGGGTGAGCGAGGTCAAGACCAGCCGGATCCGGCTGGGCCCGCTGGAACTCGACCTCGCCACCCGTGCGGTGCGCTGGGCGGGGCAGGCGGTCGAGCTCAGCAGCCGGGAGTATGCCCTTTTGGAGCGCCTGGCGCTCCACCCGGGCCGGGTCTACAGCCCCGAGGAGCTCGCCGACCTGATCTGGGGCGGGGAGGCCAGCAGCGCGGGGGTGGTCAAGGTGTGCGTGCACCACCTGCGCAGCAAACTCGGCCCGGAGGTGATCCGCACCGTGCCGGGTGGGTACCGGCTGGGGTGGACCGAAGGGGCCCCCGCCTCCACGGGGGCAGGGGATGAGCGGTGACCCTCCGGCTGCGGCTGGCCCTGTTCATCGCCCTGGCCATCGCCCTGGCGCTGCTGGCCCAGGGGGTTCTGGGCTACCTGAGCTTCCAGAGCTCGCTGTACGCCACCCTCGACCGGGACCTCGAGGCCTACGCCCAGTTCGTGCTGGAGGAGCTGCACTGGGGACAGTGGGGCTTCCGGGGGCGCCCCCGCCCGGCCCGCCTGCCCGAGGGCTACGTGGCCGGGGCCCGGCTGGTCCAGGACGAGGGCGTGCTGCGCGAATGGGGGAGCTTCCCCGATGAACTCTCCCTGCCCCGCCCGGACTCCCCCGCGGAGATCCGCACGGTGGGGCTGTGGCGGGTGGGGACCCTCGAGCTGGGCGGGGGCTACACCCTGCAGGTGGCCCTGCAATCCCAGCAGGTGCTGCGCAGCCTGCAGAACTACCGCGACACCGTGCTCTATAGCGCCTTGCTGGTGGTGGTGCTCGGGGCCGGGGCGGCCTGGTTGCTGGCCGGGCCGGCCCTCAGGCCCCTGCGCCACCTGCTCGCGGCCACCGCCCGCGTGGCCGGCTCGGGCGACCTCAGCCAGCGGGTCCCCCCGGGGGGAAGCGGCGAGCTGGGTCAGCTCAGCCAGACCTTCAACCGCATGATGGAGCGGCTGCAGGCCTTCCTCCAGCGCGAGATCCAGTTCACCCGGCACGCCTCGCACGAGCTGCGCACCCCCCTCACGGCGATCAAGCTCCAGCTCGGCGCCTACCGCCAGGGCTACGCCGGCCTGGAGGAGACCCTGCAGGTGGTGGAGGAGGAGGCCGAGCGCATGATCCGGCTCAGCGAGGCCCTGCTGACCCTGGCCCGCGAAGGCCGCGCCCAGCGGGTGAGCCTGGACCTGGCGGCCCTGGCCCGCGAGGCCGCCGCCGGAGCCGGGGTGCCCTACATGGGGCCGGAGCGCCTGGAGCTTTGGGGCGATCCGCTGCTGCTCCGCCAGGCCCTGCTCAACCTGCTCGACAACGCCCGCAAGCACGCGGGGGGCTCGGGGGTTCGGCTCGCGCTGGAGCGCCGGGGAGGGTTTGCCGTGCTCGAGGTCAGCGACACCGGGCCGGGGATGCCCCCGGAGGCCCTGCGCCAGGCGGCCGAGCCCTTTTACCGCGCCCCGGGAACCCGTGCGCCGGGGGTGGGCCTGGGCCTGAGCGTGGTGGCCCAGGTCGCCCAGGCCCACGGGGGGCGGCTCGAGCTGGAGGCCAACACCCCCAGGGGCCTGGTGGCCCGGCTGTGGCTCTTGCCCGGACCCCCCTCGGCGGCGGGCGGCGGCGCGTAACCCTGCCGGCTCCGACGCGTCCACCGGTGCAAATGACCCCTCGGCTCCCTGGGTCAATGCTATCTTGTTGATAGAGGCGGGGGGTATCAGGGCGGTAGTAAACCACGCTGCGGCGCGACGGGAAGCTGGAGGCTTTCCAAGGGAGGGTGATGCAGAATCCGGGCCGATTCACCCAGTTTAGGCGCGAAGCGCCGGGCGGTCGTCCCGATTCCCGCGAGGCCCGCGTCTTTCGGGGCGGCTCTTTCGCCAAGCCCTTCAAAGGGGTGGGGGGCCCTTGAAGCCGGATACCCTGCTCTACCTGGTCATCGCCAGCGGCTCTTTTGTGCTGGGGGTCCTGGGGAGGTTTGGGGGTCAGGCCCCCGCCCATGACCTTCCCTGGTTCATGGTTTTTACCGCCACCCTCGCCAGCATATACGGCTTTTTCTGGGGATTCCTGGCCGCGGGGGTATCGGCTTTGCTGCTTGGCCCCAGCGGCCCGGAGGGGCTATTCCTGCTCCTTTCTGCCGGGCTTGCCCACGGCATCGGGAAAAGCCTGCGCCAGGCCCATCGCCGGGCCCGGGCCCTGGCCAAAAGCCACCGCTTCATCGCAGAAGCCCTGCAGGCCCTGACCCAGGTAGAACACCGCCAGGATCTGCTGAAAAGCCTCCCCGAACGCCTGGCCAGCCTGGGAGAGGGGGGGCATATCGGGGTGTGGGTGCCTCAAGGGGAAGGCCTCCGCTGCCTCAGCAGCGTCCCCCCCCTGGGCCTTCAGGAAATCCCGGCGCGGGGGGTGGTGGGCCGCGCCCTGCGGGAGGGGAAGCCCCAGCACGTGCCCGATGTGCGCCAGGAACCCGACCACATCGCCGCCCCGGGCTTTTCCACCCTGGCCGAGCTGGCGTTGCCCCTGTTTGAGCGGGGGGAGGGGGTGGCGGTGCTCAACCTCGAGCGCAGCCGACCCTTCCTGAACGAAGAGGTGGAGGGCCTGACCCGCTTTGCCGAGACGGTGAGCCTCCAGCTCGACCGCCTGGCCGACCTGGAGGTGCGCCGGTTGCTCACGGAGCTGGCCACCGGATTGCAGGGGGTTCACACCTTGCACCAAGCGGCCGAGATGGCCCTCGCGCTGCTGCTGAAAGAGCTCGAGCTGGAAGCCGGGGTAATCTGGAGGGTGCAGGGCGCGCGGATGGAGACCCTGGCCCATCTGGGCATAAGCGATCCGGGGCTTTTGCGGCTCCTGCGCGAGGGGCTGCCCTACGGCCAGGGCCTGGCCTGGGAGGTCTACCGCACGGGAGAACCCCACTACACCCAGGCCTACCCGGAGCACTCCCAGGGGGTGGCGACCCTGCAAGCCTTGGACTGGCGTACCCTCGTGGCCCACCCGGTTCCTACCTCGGGCTCCGGGCCGAGCCGATTCGTCCTGGTGGTAGGGGAAAGGGCCCAAAGGCCTTGGCGCAGGGCGGAGCGGGAGCTGCTATCTCTTTTCTGCCGCACCCTGGGGGTAGGCTTCGAGCGCCTGGTGGAAAGGGCCCGCCACGAAGGCCTGAACCGGCTGACGCAGGAACTCCTGGACAAGCCCTCCGACGAGCCTTACCAAAGGGTACTGCAGGAGGCCATCCGGCAGGTGCCGGGCAGCGAAGCGGGAAGCCTGCTGGTGCTGGAGGGAGGGGAATACCGGTTCAAAGCGGCGGTAGGCTATGACCTAAAGGGGTTGCAGACCCTGACCCTCAGCCCGCAAGCAGCCCTCCTATGGTACGGGCTGGGGGAGGAGCAGGCGCATAGGGGGGAGCCCCGCCTCATAACCACCGAGGGTGTGGCCATCTCCGAGGTGAGCCACCAGACCGCTCCTCCCGAGGTCATCGACACCGCAGGTCGGGTGCGGGAGATCCAGGCCAACCTCTGCCTGCCCATGGCGTATCGGGGGGAGGTGCTGGCCTATCTGAACCTGGACAACCTGCACGACCCTCGAGCCCTGGGCGAGGATAGCCTGCGGGCTGCCCGCTTCTTCGCCGCTCCCCTGGCCACCCTGCTCCACGAGCAGCGCACCCACCGCCTGCTCGAGAAGGCCGCCCTCACCGATGCCCTCACCGGGCTGCCCAACCGCCGGGCGTTCGACCGCGCCCTCCCGGAGGAGCTGGAGAGGGCGGCCCGCTATGCTTACCCCCTTTCCCTGGCGGTGCTCGACCTGAAGGGCTTCAAGGCCATCAACGACCGCTTAGGCCACGCTACCGGGGACCAGGCCCTGACCCTGGTGGCCCGAGCCCTCGAGCGGGAGCGGCGCAGCGGGGACTATCTGTTCCGCTGGGGCGGGGATGAGTTCGCCGCCATCTTCTCCTACACCTCCAAGGAGGAGGCCCTGGTGGTCGCCCTGCGTTACGCCCAGGCTATCGGGGGTATTCGCTTCGGGGAATTGTGTTTAGGGGTGAGCATCGGCCTGGCGGCCTACCCGGAGGACGGCACCACCCCCGACGCGCTGCTCGTCGCCGCGGACACCCGGATGTACCAGGCCAAGGCCTCGGGGAGCGTCGTGAGCCTCTGAGGAAAAGCCCGCCGGAGGGTGTGGCGCCCCCTGGCGGAGCGCTCGCGGCAGCCCCGCGGGCTCACCCCCGGCGCAGCTGCCGAACAAAGACTCGGGTCAGCTCTGGGTCGAACTGCTGCCCGGCTTGCCGCCCGAGCTCGGCCAGGGCTTCCTCGTGGCTCCAGGCCCGCTTGTAGGGCCGCTCCGAGGTGAGGGCGTCGTAGACGTCGGCCAGGGCGAAGATGCGGGCCAGCAGGGGGATGGCCTCGCCCGCCAGCCCGTCGGGGTAGCCGGTGCCGTCCCAGCGCTCGTGGTGGTGGCGGATGACCTCCAGCGTGGCCGGGGGCAGGAAGCCCAGCCGCCGGGCCATCTCCTCGCCCAGGGCGACGTGGGTCTTCATCTGCGCCCACTCCTCGGGGGTGAGCTTGCCGGGCTTCTTGAGGATGGCGTCGGGGATGGCCAGCTTGCCCAGGTCGTGCAGGTAGGCCCCCAGGCGCAGGTGGGTGAGGTCGGGTTCGCCCAAACCCAGCGCCTTGGCCAGCCCCAAGGCCAGGGCGGTCACCCGCTCGGTGTGCCCGGCGGTCTCGAGGTCGCGGTACTCCAGCGCCACCCCCAACCCTTTGAGGGCCTCCTCCCGCGTCCGGTGGAGCTCCTTGAGGGTTTGGGCCTTTTCCAGCGCGCGCTCCAGGCGGCGGGCGACGAACTCCAGCAGGGAGAGGGGATTTTCGCGGTAGGCCTCCCGGAAGTCCAGCAGGCTCAATACCCCCACCGTTCGGCCAGAAACCCTGACCGGCATGTAGGCGGCGCTCTTCAGCCCCAAGGCTGCCCGCTCGGGCAGGGCCTGGGGGTGGTCCGGGTAGAAGGGGGTGTAGAGGGCCTCCCCCGTAAGCAGGGCCTGGCCCATCAGCCCCCGGCCTGGGGGGTAGCGCTCCTGGCGGGCCCGCTCGAGCCAGGCCTCGGGGGGTTCTCCGGCCACCGTCAAAAGCCGCAGGCCCTCGGGGGTGGCCTCGCTGAAGCAGGCCACCTGGAAGCCGCCGATCTGCCACAGCGCCTCCAGGGCCTCTTCCAGGATGGCCTTGGGATCGTCCAGCGCCTCCAGCCGGGCCGAGAGCTCGGCCAGAGCCTGAAAGCGCTCGGCTTCCTGTTGGGCCTGGCGCAAGGCCTCGAGGCGGGCGATGGCCGCCCCGGCGGCCTCGGCCAGGGCCAGCAGGAAGTGGCGGTCCTCGGGGAAGAGTTCGCCGCCGTGCTCGGCGGTGTCGGCGGAGAGCACCCCCAGTGTCCGCCCCTCGGCGTCGCGCAGCGGCACCCCCAGGTAGGCCGCCCGGTTGCGCCGCCCGGAGAGGAAGAGGGCCTCGGGAGCCTGTGAGGCGTCCTCCAGGTACAGCGGCTCGCCCCCTTCCAGCACCCGCCAGGCCAGCCCCACCCCCCGCGCCATCCGCCGCCCCCGGGCGGCCTCGGCCGCGTAGCCCGCCGCGGCCACCATCTCCAGGAAATCCCCCTCCTGGCGATACAGCGAGAGGAGGGCGGTGGTAGCGCGGGTTTTCTGTAGGGCCGCCTGCACCGCGACCTCGAAGACTTCCTGGGCGGTGTGGGCCGGGCGCAGCAGGCTGTGGGCCTGGGCGGTGGCCTCGAGCCGGGCCTGGTTCTCCTGCTGGGCCAGCTCCAGCGCGGCCCGCTGGGCATAGGCCAGCAGGATCTCGCGTCGCAAGGCTTCCTCCCCCTCGGGCAGGGGGGCGTCGTGCATGGCCACCAAAATGCCCACCACCCGCCCCCCCTCCCCCCGCAGGGGAACGCCCAGGTAGGCCTCGGCCCCCATCTCGGCGGCCAAACGGTCTTCCGGGAACGAGGTGGTGACTCCCTGGCGGTACTCGCAGAAACGCCCGGCGAAGACGCCGGCGCAGGGGGTGCCCCGGAGGTCGTACTCGAAGGGCTCGCCGCCGTAGACCGCCACCGCCAGGGCCCGCTCGGGCGTGAGCAACCGGTCGAGGAAGGCCCAGCGTACCCCCAGGCTCTCCCCCAGAGCCCGCACCAGGGCCTCGAGGTCGCCGGGGGGCACCTGGGTCAGGCGCTCCAGGGCGGCCCGTACCCGGTGCTCGACCCTCCCAAGGCGGTGGCGCTCGAGGGCCCCCGCCAGCATCCCAGAAAGGCGCTCGGCCAGGGCCACCTCGTAGGGGGCGAAGGCCTTGCCCCGGCCCCCGGGCTCGGCATAGGCCACCCCGAAGCGGCCCACCGGGGCCACGAGGAGGCTTTGCACCCCGTAGGTCTGGGCACCGGCCGACTCGATGGGGCCCAGCGGGAGGGGCGGCTTCGCGATCTCCTCCACCGCCAGGGCCCGTTGATGGGCCTGGACCCAGCCGGCCAGGCCCTCGTTTTCGGGATCGAAGCGGGCTTGGCGGAAGGGCTCGATCTCCTCCCCCAATCCGCTCGTGCCCAGCAGCCGCCAGGGCCGCCCCCCCTCGGGGTGGGCCCAGACCGCGGCCCGCCCCCCGCCGACCTGGGCCAGCAGCCGGGCGAAGCCCTGGGCCAGGGCCTCGGGGTCGTCTTCCTGGGCGGCCAGCAGGGCCCCCTGGAGCAGCAAGCGGGCTTCCAGGGCGTGCTGGGCGCGCTCGAGGGCGGTGGCCCCGGCCTGGGCCAGGACCTCGGCCAGCCGGGCCTCCTGGGGGGTGAAGGGGGGCGCGCTCCGGCCCAAGATCAAGACCCCCAGGGCCTCCCCGTACGGGCCCGGCAGGCGGACGGCGACCCCACTCCCGCCGGGCCGGGGGGGTTCCTCCGAGGCGTCGGCTACCACCTGGGTTCCCTCCCGCAGGGCCGCCCAGGAGACCCCCTGGTCCTGGGGTACCCGCTGGCCCACCGCCCCCGCCAGGGGCCCGCTGGCGGCAGCGATGCGCAGGACGCCGCCCTCGAGGGAGCACACCTCGGCCCATTCGGCCTCGATCAGCTCCGGGGCCAGCGCCACCAGCCGCCGGGCTACCTCCTCGTGGCTCTCCAGGTCCCCCAGGGTCTGGAGGGCCCGCAGGAGCACCTCCTGCTCCCGGGCTCGCTGCTCCAGGGCCTCCTGGTCCTGCTCGCGCAGCAGGGCCAAGGAGAGCTGGGCGGCGAAGGCCTGGGTCAGGGGAAGGGCCTCCTCGAGGTTATTCAGGCCGTAAAGCCCCAGGAAGCCCAGCGTAGAGCCATCCGGCTTGAGGGGCAGCACCAGGGCGTTGCCCAGCGGGGCCAGCGCCAGCAGCCAGGGCGGCACCCCCTGGCCGGGGATTTCCCTCAGCACCACCGGTTCGCCCGTACGCCAAGCCTGGGCGTGGGGGCCCTCCTCCAGCGCCGCGCTCTGGCCTAAAAAGGGCTCTACCTCTGGCCCCGCCGCCGCTACCAGGCGGCGCTGGTCCCCCTCGACCAAGGAGACCGTGGCGGCCCGCGCCCCCAGGAGCTCCCGGGCCGCCTCCGCCCCGATCTGGGCCACCTCCGCCAGGCGCCGGCCCTCCAGCATGGCCCGGTCCAGGCGGTGCAGGGCCTCCAGCAGCCGCTGCCGGCGGACCAGCTCGGCCTCGGCGCGGGCACGCTCGAGGATCAGGCCGAAGAGGGGCAAGACCTCCTCCAGGGCTGCTGCTGCAGGAGCGGGTGGCTTGGCGAACAGCAACGCCAGCGTGCCCAAAAGCCCCTCCTGCCCGCGCAGGGGGGCCAGCATCAGCCCCCGGTAACCGAGTTCGGCCCAGTGCCGGCTGGCCGGGCCGGTGGCCTCCTCGGGCAGCCGGTAGGTCAGCACCCGCCCGATGCTCAGCGCCTCGGCCTCCCAAGGGGTGAGCCGGGCCTCCGCCGGCGGCTCGACCCCTACGGCGGCCCGCAGGGACAGCCCGTTCTCCCTAAGCCGCAGCCAGGCCCCTTGGGCCCCCAGGGCCTCGGTCAAGGCCCTCAAGCCCTTCTGGGCCAGGGATTCGGGGTCACCTCCTGAGGCCAGGGCGCGGCTCAGGCCGCTGAGAATTCGCTCCAGGGTGTGCGGACCCATTCCGCCCTCATGACAACTATAGCTGACCTTCTGCGGCTACAAGACAAAATATAACCCTCCGACCCGGCGTGCGGCGAGCCCTGGAAAGGGCGGGCTTATGCCGTACGACGGCGCGTAGCGCCCAGCGTGAGGTATGCACTCCTGGCTCTGCCCTCGGGCGGGGTGCTGGCCTCGTTGGGGCCGAACGCCGAGCCCCGGACGTGGCCAGACCCGAGGATAAGGTCGGGGCAAGAAGCCCCCTCAGCCCGCCCAGAACGGCAGCTCCCCGAACACCCCCAGGTCGCGGTAGTTCAGCGTCCACACCGGAGCTCTGGCCCCAAAGGCTCGCTTTAGCGACCGCCACGCCGCATGATCGGGGTCGGCGGCGTGGAAGAGCGCGCACCTCAGCCCCGCGTCCAGCACCAGCCTCTGCGGGATCGTCACTCCTGGCGGTACAGGCGGTCCTCAGCTCCCTCCCCGGCGTTTACCGAGGCCTTCTCGACGACCCCAGCCAGCTCCAGCAGGGCCGCCGGGTTGCGGCGAAGGCAGGCCTCCAGCGCCTCCTGCACCAGGGCCGAGAGGTTGGTCTCCGGGTGCTCCTTCAGGTAAGCCTCCACCACCCGGGCGAGGTCGTCGGGCAGGTAGATGGTGCTTCGCATGGGGCTATCATGCCATGTAACACTACTCCACCTTCAACCACCGGCTCCGGTCATAGCGCTGGAGGGTCTGGTACAGCGTGCGCATCTCCTCCAGCGCTCCCTCCCTCTCGAGCTTCCCCATCCGCCGATCGACCTTGTGGGCCGCCTTTTTGAGGAAGCGAACGGTGGAGGGGTGGAGCGAGATGTACTTCCGCTCGCCGAGAGAGATCGCCAGCCGACGCCGTGTCTCGATTTCGCGGGTCATCCTGACCTCCTTGCCTGCCCGCACGGGGCCGCAAGGCCCCCTGGTTCTTGCCCCCTTGCTGCTCTTCCTATCTCGCCCAGGGGGGCAAGAAATCCCCACCCCCACGCATATTCTGCTACTATCAGATCATGAAGCCCCATATCCGCTACCGGGATAACGGCTTCCGGCTCTACCCGCCCCCCGGCCTGCGGGGCGAGGCTGCCACCGCCTTCCTGCGCTTCAGCCAGGACTACTTCCGGGCGCTGGCGAAGCGCTACGGGGAAGAGCCCCGTTTTCGGTTAGACCGGAGCTGCCTCGAGGTAGACCTCTCCCGAGCCCCCAGGACGCTCCGGGCGGTCCGCTGCCTGGCCCGTTGACCCACTAGACCCTCGCCTGCTGCGCTAGGCAAAAAAGGTTTCAATCCTCTACGAGGCTAACGAACTTTGCAAC
>NZ_QKOB01000023.1 GCF_003226535.1 Meiothermus sp. Pnk-1
TCGGCCAAAGACTCAAGATCACCGGGGCCCACTGGAGCGAATCCGGAGCGAGCGCTAAGGCCCTGGTCCGCTCGCGGTTCTTCTCCCACAGCCCCGTCACACCTTTCCACGCCGTCCGACACGGCGCTTTCCCTACTGCAGCCTAGTTGCCTAAATCCAGGACACACCCACGCCCCCCCGGCTACCCTATGTCGGTAGTCGGAGGATGTATGCTGCAGCTAGAACCCGGGAGCGTCGAAGCGATGCGCCCTATTTACCCCACGCTGGTCGGCCAACTCAAAGCCCTTCCGCTCAAACGCGAGGGGCTAGCTTTGGGATTATGGGGCGAGCCAGGTATCGGCAAAAGCCACACCGCAAAAGAACTCCTGCAACAAACTCCCTGCCGCAGCCGCAGCCTCCACGCCACAGCGCCCCTCTCCGAGGTGATCCGAGCCCTCCCCTCCGCCGCTAAGCTTCCAGCCTGGGCCGAGAGCCTCCTGCGCCACCTCGAGCAGGGGGAACACGTCGAGAATGAAAAATCGGCCTCGGCCCTGAGCGTTTTGCTCATGGGGCTGGCCCCCATCGTCCTGCACCTCGAGGACCTGCACGAAGCGAGCCCGGAGCGGCTCGACTGGGTGGGGAGGCTGGCCGCGATGGTCAAGCGGACCCAGGGGGTAGCCTTGCTCGTTACCAGCCGGGTAACGCCCCCTGCACCCTTCACCCCATTCCGCCTAGAACCCCTGGACGCTGCCGGTGTTCACCGCCTCCTCACCGGCGAGATCGGGGCTCCCCTGCCCGAGGAGGCCATAAGTTGGCTCTACGCCCGGGCCGCGGGCAACCCGCTGTTCACGCTGGAGTACTTCCGCCACCTGGCCCGGCGAGGCTTTTTGTGGAACGACGGGCGGCAGTGGCGCTGGCGGGCTCCGCCCGAGGCGGAAGTGCCGCTGACGGTCGAAGCCCTCATCGAGCGACTGCTCCAGGAGGCTGCCGCTCAGCCTGCGGTTCGGCAGGCCCTCGAAGCCCTGGCCGTCCTGTCGCCGGAGGCTCCCAAAGCCCTGTGGGCCGAGGTGGCCGGGCTGAGCCCACCGGGGCTGGAGGAGAGCCGCCTCGAGCTGGAGCGCCGGGGCCTGTTGCTGGGGGCACAGTTCACCCACCCGCTCTACCGCGAGGTCAGCCTGAAGCTGATGCCCCAGGCCCGTCGCCAGGAACTGGCCCGGCGGGCGCTTTTGGCCCTGCGCGCCCAGGACCCCCAGGCTGCGGCCGGCTACCTCGAGGCATCCGGGCTGGCGGGGAAGGAGGCGCTTGGGCTGCTGCAGCAAGCCGCCGAGCAAGCCCGACGGGCCGGCAACGAGGTGCAGGCGGCGCGGTGGCTGGCCCAGGCGGCAGGGCACGCCGCGGGCGAAGAGCAGGGGCGCCTGGCCCTCGAGGCCGCCGAGGTCCTGCAGCACCACGACCTCCCCGAGGCCGCCCGCCTGGCCCGGCTGGCCCTGCCGACCCCGGCGGCCACGGCCGAGACGGTGCGCTTTTACGCCCACGCCCTGGCCCGGCAGGGCCGCCTTCCCGACCTCGAGGCCCTGTTGGGGGAACTCCCCCCCAGGCTGCAAGCCGCGGTGGACCCCCCGGCCCTGAGCGTCACCACCTACAACATCGCCGGGAACCACGCCCAGGCCCTTGAGGTCTGGCTGGCCCACCCGCACCTGCAGGCCGACCCCTCGCCCGATCTGCTGCGCGCAGCGGCGGCTTCCGCCCTGGCCACCGGCCGGATGGAGCTGGCCCGCTCCCTGACCGCCCGGGGCATCGCCACCGCGGACCCGGCCCTGCGCTGCGAGTTCTTGTCTATTGCCTCCCTGACCCACTACCACCAGGGGGAGTACGCGGAAGCCGAGGCCACCCTGGCGCGGGCCCTGGAGACCCTCGAGACCCTCAACGCCCCGCGCCTGCGGAGCACCGCGCTGGTCAACCGGGCGGCTTTCCTGCGGATGCTGGGGCGTTACGACGAGATGGGCCGCTGCCTCGAGGAGGCCCTGCAGATCCGGCGCCAGGCCGGCGACGCCAAGGCCTATGCCTTCGCCCTGGCTGCCCTGGCCGAACTCTTCGTCGAGCAAGGGCGCTATGAGGCCGCCGAGGAGGCGGTGAGTGAAGCCATCGCTACCCTCGAGCTCTACGGCCCCAGCCGCTTCCTGGCCAACGCCCACTCCATCGCCAGCCTGCTGTACCGTTCCCAAGACACCCCCATCGCCCGGCTCCTCGCCCTCAAGCACGCCGAGATGGCCCTTGGCTACGCCCGCCAGCTCGGCAATCCCCGGGTGGTGCGGGAGCTCTTGTTCGACGCCTCGCTGGCCAGCACCCAGGCCGGCCATCCGCAGCGTGGTCTCGAGCTGGCCGAGGAGGCCCAGGCCCTCGCGGAAGTCGCCGGAAACTCCCCGCACGACAACTTCCGCACCCACTGGGCTAAGGGCCTGGCCCTGGAGGCCCTCGGCGAGCGGGAGGCTGCGCTGCAGGCGCTGCGGGAGGCCCTCGAGCTGGCCCGAGGGCTCCACGTAGCCATCGACGAGCACAAGCTGGGCCTCGAGCTCGACCGGCTTACCGGCGACGGGGCGAGCGCCCGCCGGCGAGAGGAATGGTTCGCGGAGCACGGCCTCTGGAACGGGGTCCACCTGGCCCGTCGCTACTTTCCTCCCGGTGCACCGGGCTTGCCCGGTCCCGCGCCACGCCAAGGCGCGGCGTGGGATCGTCCTCAGCCCGCCGCCGAGGCCCTGCGCCTGGAGGTGCTCGGCCCTATACGCTTCGCCGGAAAACCGGTGCGGGGCCGTAAGCGCCGGGAGCTCCTGGCGCTGCTTTTGGAGTCTCGCCTGGCCGGACACGGCGAGGTGGGCAAGCTCGAACTCCTCGACACGCTATACCCCGGCGAGGACGAGGAAAAAGCCACCTCCTCGCTCAAGGAACTCGTCCATACGGTGCGGACGGACCTGGGCCCCTCGGTCATCGCCACCACGCCGGGGGGCTATGCCCTGGGGGAGGCGGTGGGCTCCGACGTGGAGGAGTTTTTGCAGAGCGGGGAGGCCGGGCTGTGGCGCGGAGCCTACCTCGAGGACCTGGCCTCTTCTAACGAGGCCGTGCGCGGGTCGGTGTACCTGGCCCTGCGCTCGAGGGCCGAGGCTTTGCTCGAGCCCGACCCCAGGGAAGCGTCCCGTCTGGGCCGAATCCTGCTCGAGGCCGAGCCCTACGACCGGGAGGCGCTCTGGCTCACCCTCGAGGCCCTGCGCCGCACGGGGAACCACCGGAGCCTGAGCCGGCTGTACGCGGAGGCCCGGGCGAGGATGCTCGAGGTCGGGGAGGCCTTGCCGGAGCGCTGGCAGAGCTTCCTCACCCCGGCTCCTGCTTGAGCCACCCCTTCGCCCACCGGCAAAACCCAGCCGTTTTCTGACCGCCACCTGATCGGCCCTGCCGCATCCTGAGGGTCGGAAGGAGAAAGCATGTTCGATCGGAGGAGGACCACCCCCTTCCTCAGGTCCCCCTCCTGCCCGCCCGCCGGGCACTGCCCCTCCTTGCCCTCGCACCAGGGGTGCTCTTGGAGCTCCTTCTCGGTGAGGAGGAAGCGGCGGCACTTGCGGCAGTAGACGAAGCCTTCCTGCAACAGGTAGGCCCCGTTTTGGGCGTGGGTGAGCCCCAGGTCATCGCGGTGGAGGAGGACCCGCCGCCCGACGAGCCCTAGCCGCTCCAGGAGATCCATAGGCCCTTCCCTTTGTTGAAGGGCATCCTAATACTACCCCTCTGGTCTGGCCAAGAAAACAGTATACTGAAGGCACTCTGGACTTTAGCAACCTCTTTGGGTGTGGAATATTTGGATGAGCTTGTCTCCCGGCCAACTGCTCCTCTTGGGGTCCCCCGAACTATGGATCCAAGGGGAGCGCCGCACCCTGCCCACCCGCAAGCTCTGGGGCCTGCTGGCCTACCTGGCCCTGGAGGGCCCCAAGGAGCGGGAACACCTCGCCGCCCTGTTCTGGGAAGGCGAGGGGGGGCGGGCCAACCTGCGGCGGGAGCTGGTCCGGATGCGGAAGAGCGGGCTGGCCCTGGCGAGCCAAGGCTCGCAGCTGGGCCTGCCCCAACTCCAGGTGGATGTAGAGGCCTTTCTGGGCCTCTGTGCCGCCCGGCGTTTCGCCGAGGCCCTGCCCCTTTGGCGGGGGGAGTTCCTGGAGGGCCTGGTCCTGGCCGAATCCCCCCTATTCGCGGAGTGGCTGGAGCTGGTCCGCCTCCAGCTGTCCGAGCGCTACGAGGAGGCCCTCCTTGGCCGGGCGCTGGAGCTGGAGGAGGCAGGGGCCTACGCCGAGGCCCTGGGCCCCCTCGAGGCCCTCCTCCGGCGCAACCCCTTCCGGGAAGAGGCCCAGGAGGCCGCCCTACGGCTTTACGCCAAGAACCGCCAGCCGGGGCGGGCTTTGGCCCACTTCCAGGGCTATGCGGCCTCCCTCCGCCAGGAGGTGGGGTTGGAGCCCCCCCGGAGCCTCCAGGCGCTGGCGGAGGCCATCGCCCGAGGGGATCCCCTCCCCTCCCCCACGCCTCCGAACCCCGCCCTGGACCACCCCCCCCTGGTGGAGCGGGAGGCCCCCTGGAACGCCCTGACCAAGACCCCCGCCCCCCTGGTACTCCTCCTGGGGGAAGCGGGGGTGGGCAAAAGCCGCCTGGCCTGGGAGTTCGTCCGCACCCAGCGGGGCTTTCGCTACCTCCTCCAGGAGCCCCAAGACAGCGAGGTAGCCTACGGCGGCCTCTCCGCCAGCCTGCGGCGCCTCTGGGAGGAAGGGGAACGCTTTCCTGGCCTGGACCAGCGCTGGCTGCTGGAGGCGGCCCGCCTGGTCCCCGAGCTGGCCCCCACACCCCCTCCCCGCTACCCCGGACCCGAGGCCCAGGCGGCCTTGGCCACCTTCCGGGAAGGGCTCTGCCGCACGCTGCTCCACGGGTTGCCCCCCGGAGGCTGGCTCCTCTGGGAGGACCTGCACTATGCCGACCGCGCCAGCCTGGACTTCCTGCCCTACCTGGTGCGGCGGGCAGCGGCTTTGGGGCTTCGGGTCCTGGTCACCGCCCGGCCCGAGGCCTACCGGCCCGACACGTACCTGTACGGGGCCCTGAGCGGGCTGGAGCGGGAGGGGCGGGTGGCCCGGATCGCCCTGGAGAACCTGAGCGAGCCCGGGGTATGGGAGCTGGTGCGGAGGCTCTCGGGCATGGCCCAAGGAGGCCGGCTCTTCGCCCGACGCCTCCACCGGGCCACCGGGGGCAACCCCCTCTTCCTCCTGAAAACCCTGCAGCACCTCTTCCAGGAGGGCCTCCTCTGGGCGGACGAGAAAGGCTGGCACACCCCCTACGACGAGGAAACCGCGGACTACCGGGAGCTTCCCTTGCCCCAGAGCGTGCAGGAGCAGGTCTGCCAGCGCCTAAAGCGCCTGGGGGCCACGGGCGTCGCCGAGGTATTGGCGGTGAGCGGCCGCCCCCTGGACCTCCAGGGCCTCAAAGCCCTCCTGGGGGGCGACCTTCTGGGGCTGGCAGCCCTCCTGGACCAGCTGGAGGCGGCCGGACTGCTGCAGGCCACCCGGGAAGGCTACCGCTTCCGCCACGACCTGTTCCGCCAGGCGGTGCTCAAGGCCCTGTCCCCGGTCCGCAGGCAAGCCCTGCACGGGCTTCTGGCGGACCACGCCCCCCTTCCCGCGGAAGAGGCCCTCCTGCACCTGGAGGCCGCCGGGCGCTACGCCGAGGCCTGGCCCCTGGCGGCCCAAGCGGCCCAGGAGGCGCTGGTACGGCAGGCCTTCGCCCAGGCCGAGGCCCTCTGGCGCCGTGCCCTGGAGGCCTTCCAACGGGCCCCGGGATCCAAGGAAGAAGAGGCCCGGCTCCTCCTGGGCTGGGAACAGGCCCTCATGGTCCTCTCCCGGCTCCCCGAACAGGCCTCCGTCCTGGAGCGGCTCCAAGCCCTGGCGCCGGGCCTCTCCCCCCTCCAGCAGGCCGAGGTGGGGTTCCGCCGGGTGCGCTTTCTGGCCATGCAGGGGCGCTGGGCGGAGGCCCTGACCCTGGCCGAGGACGTGCTGGCCATCCACGACCACCCCCACACCCGCCTTTACCGGGCGGACGCCCTGGCCAACCTGGGCCGGGCCGGGGGCCGGGAGGAAGCCCTCTCTGTGTGGAACGAAGCCAAAGAATGGGGCCTGCGGGCCGAGACCGCCTACCTCCTGGCCAAGCTCGCCGTTTTGGGCGAGGACGAGGAGGCCCTGGCGGAATGGCTGGACCATCTGGCCCAGCTGGGCAGCTCCGGCCTGGCGGAGGTCCGCCTGCAGCAGTTCGTGTGCGCCCAGGCCCTGGGCCAAGGGGACCTCCAGCGGGTGATCAGCAGCGCCTGCGAGGCCCTGAGCAAGGCCGAGGCCCTGGGCTACAGGGACGCCCTAGGGGTATTCCAGAACTTCCTGGGGATGGCCCTGGCCCGCCTGGGCAGGCCCGCCGAGGCTCTGGCGGCCTACCGCACCGCCCGGGGACACTTCGCCGAGCTGGGCCGGGCACACTTCCTGGCAGGGGTGGGGATCAACCTGGCGGGGCTCCTCCTGCGCCTGGGGGCCTTTGCGGAGGTTGAGCGAACCGCCGAAGAGGCGCTCGCCACCTTCCAGGCCATCGGGGAGCCTCGAGGCAGCGCTGAGGCCCTCCTGGTGCTGGGGCAGGCCGCCCTCTGGCAGGGGCGGCCGGCGGAGGCCGAGGCCCGGTTCCGGCAGGGGCAGGGCCTGGCCGAGGGGGCCGGCCTGGCGCAAAGCGCCCTCGAGGCCACCGCCGACCTGGCGGTCAGCCTCTTCTTCCAGGGCCGCTACCCCGAGGCGGAGGCCCTCCTGCAGCGGGTTCTGGGGGCCCGGAAGACCCCTGGCCCCAGCGAAGCCGCCTGGCTGGCCCTGACCCTCCTGCGGCAGGGCCGGCTCGAGGAGGCCTGCGTCTGGGCGGAACGGGCCTACAGCGGCCGGGAGGGTTACACCGGTTTCCTGCCCGAGCTGCTGCTCCTCACCCCTTTGGCGGTGCGCCGGGCCCGGGGGGAGGGGGAAGAAGCGCTCTATGAAGAGCTCTCCGCCCTCCGGGCCGCCCAGCTGGCGGCCGCGCCGCCCGAGTACCGGGAAGACCTCCGGGCCTTCCACCAACGGCAGGACGGCCTGCTGGCCTAAAGCCCGGGGACCCTCCCCCTTGCAACGTTTTTGCAACGCCCCCTCCCTAGCCTGGGGGCGTGGACCGCGGACTCTTCCTCCTGCGCGTCGGGCGAGACCCCCAGGGCGGGCTGGTCATCGAGTTGCGGGCGGCCCCTGCGACCGGCCTGGAGGGCTCCCAGGTGGTTCGCTTTGCCGACTGGAACGCCCTAGGCCGTTACGTGGAGGAGGCCCTGGCGGCCGAAGCGGGCGTCCGCAGGAAGAAGCCCCGGTCCCGGGGGTTGCGGTAGCCAGCCCCCAGCGACCTGGAGGTGGAAGATGAAGCAGATCGGTTTAGGGCTTTTAGGAGTTCCCCTCCTGCTTCTGTCGGGCTGTGGGGGGCAATCCTCCGGGGGAGGGCCCCCGGCCACCTGCGAGGCGGTGGGCCAGGGCACCCTCCAGGTGGAGATCGTCGGGCTTCCCTCCGGGGTAAGCGGCCGGGTGACGGTGCGGGGGCCGAACGGTTTCAGCCGGGTTCTAAGCGCCTCGCAGACCCTCCAGGTGGGGGGCGGGCCCTACCGGGTGGAGGTGGGTAAGACCGCCAGTCCCGTTACCGAGACCACCCTGGTGCGGGCCGCCTACGCCGGGACCAGCGATAATTCCGAGACCTGCGTCAGGAACAACCAGACCGCCCGGATCACCGTGACCTACAGCCAGATACCCAGCAGCGCCAGCCTCTGGATAGAGAACAGAAACCCGCCCAGCGGGGCCTCGCCCTTGCTGGGTTTTGCGGCCTCGCTGCTGGGCAGCACCTCCACCCAGAGCCCCACGGTAAACGCCGGCACCATCAGCCTACGCGATATCGTCTTTGACCAGGACGGTAACCTGTGGGGCATCGGGGGTACCACCGCAGACCCCCACCTGGTCCGCTACCCTGCCCGCGACCTGGGCAGCTCGGGCCCCAAAACCCGCGACCGCGGCATCAACATTGCGGGAATCAGCTGCTTGCCAACCCGGCTGGCCTTTGACCTGGCCGGCAACCTCTGGGTGAGCTTCCCCTGTGCCGATAGGGTAGTGCGCCTCAACGCCGACCAGCTTGGGGCCTCGGGTACGGTCACCCCGGTGGCGGCGATCACCGGGCTGCCAGCCCCCCAGGGCCTGGCCTTTGACCGCAGCGGCAACCTCTGGATCGCCGACCAGGAGCTCAAGAAGGTGCTCCGGTTCAACGCCAGCCGCCTCGGCGCCAGCACCAGCGGCCCCGACCTGACCATCGAGTCCAGCAGACCCGGAGGGGGCGGTACCCTGGATACCTATCTACTGGCCTTCGATGCCGCAGGGAACCTGTGGGTGGGAGCTTTTGCAGCCAACATCCTCTACCGGCTCACCCCCGCCGACCAGGACGGCAGCGGCTCCAAAACCCTTACCCCAGCCATCCAGATCAGCGTTACGGTCTCGGACCTGCTGGAGGGCATGGCCTTCGACGAGGGCGGGGGGCTGTGGATTACCTACTCTGCGGGCAAGTTCGCCCGGCTCTCGCCAAGCCAGCTCACCACCAGCAGCAGCCCGGGTAGCCCCACCACCCCCGAGCGGATCATTACCAGCCCCAGCATCGGCAGCGCTGGAGGCCTGGCCCTCTACCCTGCCCCGGCCGGGCTGCCGCTGTTCCACAGCCTGCCCTAGGAGGGGCCGGGGCGATGAGGAAAGGAGACGGGTAAAAAGCCTTTCGGGAGGATGACGATGAAACACTTGCAGGTCACCCTTTTGGCCATGGCCGCTCTGGTCTTGACGGCCTGTGGAAGCAACAAATCCGCAGGTACTCTGCAAATCTCTGTAGATACCAGCCTGACCCCCGCACAAGCCACTCTCCCCGGCCCTGACGGCAGCCCGCGCCCCTTGGCCCGCATGGTGGGCGAAAGCGGCATTCCCATGGACTTTGTGCTGGGCGAGCTGGTTGTCAGCACCGATGACGAGTCCCGGCTCAACGCCTTCTTGGCCCGCTGGGGCGGTCGGGTGATCGGCCAGGCGGAAAAGGTGGGCGATGCCCCCAAAACCTACCAGGTGCAACTCGACCCCTCGGCAGCCCAGGTAGAACGCATACTGCAGCAGCTCAACCAGAATGTACCCGACCTGAAGGGGCGTTTTAGCACCTCGAGCCAAGCCGCCGCCCAGCTGCTGGCAGTAGCGCTGGCCGAGGCCAACCAGGAAAAGATGACCGTTACCCCCAACTTTGTGTTCACCTCCGAGGCCATTGCCAGCGGAAGCACCAGCGAAGCTCCCACCTCCAGCACTCCCGGCATCCCTTATAGCCCCAATGCCTTCGAATGGAGCTACATGAACCGCGGAAGCGCCCAGGACATCGGGGTGGGCGAGGCCTGGCGCTTGCTCGAGCGGGCCGGGCGTTTTAGCAACAAGGTTCGCATCATGGTTCTGGACGGCGGGTTCGCACCTAATGCCGACTTTCCCGAGGCCAGAGTGGTAGGAAGCTGGAACGTGCCCAACCCTTTGCCATGCTCGGGGGGCGCTTCCTGCCCGTGGCACGGCACCCATGTCACCACCTCGGCCATGGGCCGTCCTGACAACGCTTTTGGTGTGGCTGGTCCCGCGGGGCCGGTAGGGGAGCTACTGGCGGTGCCTTTCCAGGGAGACTTCATCGGCATGATTACCACCCTCGAGCGCATCATCACCGCCACCCTTTTCGGCAACCCCAAGATCATCAACATGAGCGGTGGTTTCGAGCTCGATCTGGGCTGGGACATCGCGGTCAAAGTGTCCTGCCTGGGTCTTTGCCCCGCGCCCAGCGAGGTTGCAAGCGGTTTCACCACCGCAGTTGCGGCCAGTGGCAAGTTGCTGTTCGCCGCGGCAGGAAACGAGGGGAAGGACGTAGACAACGGCGGCGCCGACATCGAGGGTTCGACCCACATCCCCTGTGAGTTGAACTCGGTAATCTGCGTGGGTGGAATGGCCCACGATGCCACAACCCGCGACCCTCGCTCCAACTTTGGCAGCAAGCCCGATGACGACAGCGTGGATATCTACGGTCCTTTCTGGCTCTGGACAGGCCCCGATCCCGACAACCCGGCTAACCAGGCCCGCTTGAGAGCCGGCAGCAGTTTTTCCTCCCCCTTTGTGGCGGGCGTGGCGGCATTGGTCTGGGCCGCCAACCCCTCCCTAAGCGCTAGCCAGGTCTGGGCCATTTTGCGCGACACAGCCCACGTGGGCAGGGTGGGGGTGCGGAACCGCGATCGGTGGGTGAATGCTTTTGCGGCAGTTGCCCGGGCCCTAGAGGTAGGTACCAGCAACCCCAGCATAACCCTCAGCGGCGGCCCAGCTACGGCCGACCTCAACCGGCGATGGAGCGTTACCGCCAGCGTGACCGACTTTACCGGCAACCCTTGCCCCCCCGCCTATTGCCCCTTGACCTTTGAACCGGCTCCAGAACAGGTGGTGGGCAACACCGCTTTCTACCGGTTCAATACAACAGGAAGTCGCACCATACGGGTCACGGCCAGAGATCTGCTGGGCCGCGAGGGCAGCGCCACGCGAACAGTGAACGTGATTAACTCGGCTCCGGTAGTCTCGATCTCCCAACCTACCGCTGGCGCTACCTACTATGTGGGGCAGGCCGTACAGCTCCTGGGTTCGGCCACCGACCTCAACGAAGGCCCCGACCCCGGCCCCGGCCCGCTGCCCTGCCGCTGGACCAGCAGCAACCCCGGCGATACCGCCTTCCCCCGCAACGGCTGCAATACCACGGTCAGCTTTAGCAGTACCGGCCCCCGCACCCTCACCCTGACCGCCACCGACCCCCAAGGGCTCAGCACAACGGCCAGCGTGAGCATCACCATCAACCCCGCCCCGCCCAACCTGCCGCCCACCATCACCCTGGGTAGCTTATCCCCTGGCGTCAACTACGATGATGGCTACGACTGGGACACCCGCCTGCGCGCCAGCGGCAGCGCCACCGACCCCGAGGGCAACACCCCCATCACCTACACCTGGCGGGCCACTTCCTACGCACCAGGCGGAGGCACTTCCACGGTTTTCGCCAGCAATGTTGTAATAAGCGGCCCCACCACTGTCAGCGGCGACCTGGACTGGACTCCCTCCAGCACCCCATCGCTGTTTGCGGAATGCTCAGCGCCCAATGCCTACGACGGCCAGATCGTGCGGCTAACCCTGACCGCTACCGACTCGCTGGGCAACAGCAGCACCCGCAGTTTGCCAGACATCAAGGTCTACCGTTGCATCCTTATTTAGGAGTCCGGCAACTCTCTTTCGGGAGGGCCTTTACAGGCCCTCTTTTCGTCATCCAGCCTCTAGAGGCTATCTGATAAGGCTCTAGGCCTGCTAGGAAGCCAAGCGTAAACCATCTAGGACTTGAGAAGGCCAGCCAGTGGAAGCCCTTGAGGGTGTCAGCCAGGCGTAAAAGACGGCGGAAGCGGGGCAAAACCCCAGCGTTTGGGC
Source organism: Meiothermus sp. Pnk-1 (assembly GCF_003226535.1). Classification (NCBI taxonomy): domain Bacteria; kingdom Thermotogati; phylum Deinococcota; class Deinococci; order Thermales; family Thermaceae; genus Meiothermus; species Meiothermus sp. Pnk-1. The sequence goes on from NZ_QKOB01000023.1 coordinate 11,580, forward strand.
AGCAGGACAAAGCCCTTCTTGGCCTCTGCAAGATACCGGCCTCGCCCTGGCCGCGGGCGGCTAAGCGACTTGCGCTTCTCGGGGCTGGACGGTAAGGCCGCACTGGACTGAGCCTCACGACCCGCTAATAGCCGTAAGGTCTCGCCAATGCTCGAATACCCCCAGCGCCGGGCCTGCTGGCTCGCGATGTGGGGGGCGGGAAGTCGTGGGGGAGGTAGTCCCATTGAGCGCCGGTGCGCACCAGCCAGCGCAGGGTGTACTTGCACCCTGCTGCATCCAAAAGGCCCACTCCTCATCGCTCACGTCCGAGGGGTATGGTCTACGCTTCATGCTCTAAACATAACTATCCCCCTTCGTTTCGGATAGGTTCTTACCAGCCTCTAGCGCCGCTTCTTGCAGGGGCCGCCTGCTCCTTAGGCTGCCACGCGTGCACCTTGACCCGCTCGGGCCGGGTGTCCCGGTTATCGTCCTTGGGGGGTCCCACCACCCTGTGCATGTCCACCCTCTTTTTCCCCTTTTCCGCGAAAGCTCTTGGGGCTCTTGGTAGGGGATCAGGTCAATTTGGCCATGTAGTACCCGGTGAGCTCCCTTCCGCCGCCTCCGCCTTCCTCTCCATCTCCGAGGTGTGCTCGGCCACGGCGGAGAAGGTCTCCAGCCAGCGGGCCTTCTTGGCAGGGGTGAGGGTGCGCCTTAGGGCCGAGCGCAAGACCCGGTGGACCACCAGGTCGGGGTAGCCGATCTCGGAAACGTTTTTGCCCTCTTGGTGGCTTTCATCTGGCTCACCCTCGAGGCCCTGCGCCGCACGGGGAACCACCCCCCCCTTCGCCCACCGGCAAAACCCGGCCTTTTTCTGACCGCCATCTGACCGGCCCGGGCGTACCTTGAGGGTCGAAAGGGGAAAGCATGTTCGATCGGCGATGGCAATTTATGAATAGATCGTGGCTAGTGACTCTAGGCTTTGTGTTGATCTTGATCCTGACGGCCTGCCCTGCCAACTCGGTTCCCGGAACTCCGGTGATCGTGAGCTTTAGTGCAACCCCATCCGTTTTGAGCGAACCACAGGAGATCAAACTCGAGTGGCAGGTCACGGGTGCCACCGAGCTCGAGATTGACGGCGGGGTAGGCGCGGTAACCCCCCCGGACAAAGGGAGCAAATCGGTCTACGTGTATGGGGCCAAAACCTTCGTGCTCAAAGCCAAAAACGCCCAAGGTGAGGTCAGCAAGTCGCTACGGATCGAGGCCCCCGGTCCCACGCTCAGCCTCGTCGAGACGGTAGCGGGCCAGGCCGGGGTTAGGGGCGGCGCCGATGGCCCCGGCAGTTCGGCCACCTTCAACTACCCCTATGGGGTGGCAGTCACTAAAGATGCCGGGGCCACCGGCGGTGAGGTAATCGTGTACATTGTGGGTTTGAACGAGAAGATTCGCTATGCCCTGGTGGGCTACGCGGGCAACCCGGTGGGCACAGCCATCGGCAAAGGGGAAAGCGGGAGCGTGGACGGCGACGCCAACACGGCCTTGGTGCGTGCCCCTCAGGGCATCGCCATCGGCTACGATTCGCCCGCCTACGAGGCCTATGCCTACTGGACCGAGGACGATTCCTGCGTGGTGCGCAAGCTCACGGCTTACCCGCTCAACGGAAACCGCAAAGCCGTCACGGTGGCGGGCAAAGCCTACACCTGCGGGGCTGCCGACGGCTCGGCTGCGGCAGCCCGCTTCAACCGGCCCACGGGCATCGTGGCCAACACCCGCACCGGCGAGGTCTTTGTGGCCGATACCTCCAACTACACCATTCGGCGCATCTACGGCGATAGCGTGAGCACCTTCGCGGGGCTGGCCGGTCAGCCCGGCACCGCCGACGGCCCCGGAGCCAGTGCGCGATTTCTGAGACCCAGCGGGATCGCGCTAAACCGGCAGGAAGAGCTTTTGGTAGCCGACAATACCAGCGTACGCAAGATCACCCCCGACGGCCAGGTGAGTACCCTTGCCGGTAAACCCGGGGAGTTCGGCTACAAAGATGGTCTCGGCAGCGAAGCCCGCTTCAACGGGGCTTCGGGCATCGCGGTAGATGAGGTGGGTAACATCTATGTCTCCGAGGACGGCAATCACACCATCCGCAAGATCACCCCAGATGGCCAGGTCAGTACCGTGGCCGGGATTGCCGGGGTCACTGGGGCCGCCGATGGCAGCCTCAGCGTAGCCACCTTCAATAGACCCTGGGGGCTGGCTTACTACAACAAACAGCTGTTTGTAGCTGACACCTATAACCAGACCATCCGCCGCATCCGCTAAACCTTGTTTTTTTGACCAGTGTCTCTGGAGGTAGCATGTCCAAGGTAAGATTCCGCATTTTCACCCTCGTCGTACTCGTCGGCCTGGCCCTGGCCGCGGGCGGCACCTACAGCATCGTGGTGAACGGGCAGGTGGCCCCGGACAAGGCCATTGTGGTGAACGGCAAGACCTACGTGCCGCTCACGGTGCTCAAGGGGCTGGGGGTGGCCTATAGCCTCAAAGGCAACACCCTGACCCTGGGCAAGGCCGCTGCCGCGCCCGCCGCCAACCAGACCGCAGGCGGAACCGAGCAGCGGGCCTCGCTGGAAGGCTGCCTGGGCGAGACCCTCTTCAACGGCCTCTGGCGCTTCAAGGTCACCAAGCTCGAGCCCATCCTGCGCGACGCCGGGACACCCGGCGAGACCCCCGGCTGGGGCGTGACGGTGGAGCTGCGCAGCGGGGCCAAGGAGATGGTGCAGCCGGTCTTCACCGGGGTCCGCGACGAGGGGATCCAGATCGCCTTCGCCGACGCCCAGACCCTGACCGCCGACGGCCTGGACGTGCAGAAGCTGACCTACGCCAACCTCCCGCCGGGCGGGGTGGTGACCCACCAGCTCCAGTTCTGGTACCGCTACGACACCCCCAAGGACCAGATCCAAACCCCCACCAAGCTGCTCTTCGAGATCAACCCTAAGGGCTTCGAGAACCCCATCCGGGCCAGCGGGGCCAGCTACACCACCCCCACCCCCAGCTTCCGGGTGCGGCTGGACTGCCGGAAATAACGGAGGTAGGCGTTGTGGAAGAGGAACCAGGGATTTTTTACCGCATCTGTCCGCGCTGTGCCCGGGCCGTTCCGGCCAGCACGCAAGAGCGCTACTGCCTCAACGATGGGGAAAGGCTGCTCGAGGCCTGCCCCGGCTGCGGGGCCCGCATCACCTCGCCGTATGCGCGGTTCTGCGGCAGGTGTGGGCTCGAGCTCAGCAAGGTTCCAGAAGGGAGGATTAGATGAAAGCATTCAAGGTGTGGGAAGTGTCGGCTATCCTTATCGGCGCGCTGGTGGCTTGTTCACCTGGCGGGAGCAAGCAAGACCCGAACCTCTTCACCGAGGCCAACGCCTGGCAGGAGGACATCCCGGCCGACGCCCAGGTGGTAAGCCCCGAGGAGTTCCAAAAAGGCATCGCCTCAGGCGAGCTGGTGCTTTCCAGTACAGCCTCCATCGCTGCAGCCAAGCAGGCTCGAGAAGCCCAATACCAAAGCGATAAGAACTTCCTGAACAGCATCCCGGACAAAGACCCCAACACCCAAGCCCTGCTCGCCGAGGCCGCGGGCAGCCCCCACTTCGAGGGCGACCGCCCGGTGGAGGGGCCGGGGGGGCAGACCGTGGTGCTGTTTGGCCTGGGCACCCAGCTGCGCAACGCCGTCGAGACCTACCAGCGCGCGCAGAGCGTGGACAACGCCCTGGACGATTATGCCCTGAGCTACTCGCTCTTGCCCGAGGACCTCAAACCCCAAGCCCCCACCCCTGATAGCCTCAAGGGCAAGTCGCTGGCCGAGGTCAAAGCCGCCCTCCAGCAGCTCGACAGCCTGCTGGGAAGCAATCCTGCGAGTTTGCGTACGGCCCGGCTCGAGCCCGGCGGAGGTATCCGGCCCCAGTTCGCCAACCCCGGCAACGGCACCGACAACAGCGGCCCCTGCACCCCTACCAACCTGGTCAGTAGCTTCTGGTTCCCCCTCAAGAACTTCATCAGCCCGGTCAAAAACCAGGGCAAACGCGGCACCTGCTGGGCTTTTACCGCCATCGGGGCGGTGGAAAGCCGCGAGCGGGTGCAAAACAACAACCCCGTAGACCTCTCCGAGCAGTTCCTGGTCAACAAGGTCAAGCAGGACTGGGACCCCAGCGACTACACCGACGGGTACTCCTCGGGGAAGGCCCTCGAGACCGCGGTCAATAAAGGCCAGAGCTTCCCCAGCGAGGGGAGCTGGACCTACAACGGGGCCAAATCGCGCCCTAGCGTCATAGACGGCGACCCCAACTCGTACGCCAACAGCTGCAACGGCTACACCGGCACCTGCTCGGATACCGCCCACCAAAGCCGCCGGGTCTGCACTAAAGTCCTCTTTTTGAAATTTTGTGGCTACGCCAAGGTGAATTTTGGCGGGCCCGGAGTGGCCTCCTCGAAGACCATCCAGGTCTGGAAAAACGGCGAGGCCTTCAAGCTCAACCTCTTGCGCCAGTACCTCTCGCAAGGCTATGCGCTCTTGGCTTCGTTCCCGCTCTACAAAGGCTTCATGAACGATGTGAAAAACGACGGTGTGGTGAGCAACTACGCCAAGACCAAGCTCGACGACAAGGGCAAAGAGGTAGACGGTTCCTACGGCGGCCACCTCGTGCTGATCGTGGGGTTCCTCTCCAATGAGGAGATGACCCGGTTCGGCCGGACCCCCAACATCGGCGGGGGCGGGTATTTCATCGTCAAGAACTCCTGGGGCTGCGGCGCGGGCGACGGCGGCTTTTACTACGTCCCCGCCGACTACGTAAGCAGCATCTTCAATTCCCTGAGCGTGCTGAACTTCGATGGCCGCCGCAGCGAGGCCTGGAAGCGGGAGCAGGCCGCGCCGGGCGGCTCGGAAGCGCCCAAGATCGCCATCAAAACCAACCCTGCTACCGTACAGCTCCGGATCGAGACCAACCTGGCCCAGTTCTTCGGGGTCACCCACCCCGTGGCCAAGAGCGTCAACCTCACCGTGACCTCAAATCTGGACGGCACCCTCTATAGCGGGAGCTGGAGTACCGACCCCAACAGCCTGTTCGGCCCCGAGCTAAAGCGCACCTTCACCACTCAAGGAACCCGCACCCTGACGCTTCTGGCTAAATACGGCAGCAGCCAGGCAACCGGGAGCTTCGTGGTCAACGTAATCAACACCCCGCCCACCCTGAAGCTGCAATACGGGGGAGACCCCCACCAGGGCGAGGCCTACCCCATCACCGCGCTGATCAGCGACATCAACGAATCCGATCTTAACAAGCTTTGCAACAATACCAACTGGTCGGTAGACGCACCGGATACACTCTCCGCCACCACCGGCTGCCAAGTGAGCGTCACCTTTGGCACCACCGGCTCGAGGCAAGTGCGCGTCAGTACCACCGACAGCGACGGGGCGTCTGCCACGCAAACCGCGACGCTGAACGTGCTGCCCCCACCCCCTACCCCAAGATCACCGATTACGGGGTGTACTCGAGGGATCCGTATCGGCTCCCTGATCCAGTAATCGTCGGTTGCGGGAAGAGTGTAGCGCCTGGCAGTACCATCGACTTGGACGATAAGGAGCGGTGCTTTTTTTCTGGGCGGCCTCGATACTTCGGGAAAATCAGCATAGAGAACCCCAGCAACGAAGCCCTGACCTACGACTGGAAGCTCTACGTGGGCTCGGGGTCTGACGAAAAAGTCCTCTACGCCGATACTGCCTCCACCAGCAACATCTTCGACCTCCACAATGTCATTAACTACGGGTCCACCACGGACAACTGCCGTGTAACCGTTAAGGTCAATGCCCCCGACCCTAGCCGCAGCAAGGGGCCGATCACGGTGTGGGCTGGCAGGTGCACTTACAATGCAGGCGGCGACATCATCCATTGACCCGATTAGGGAGGTTCGGGGGCCTGCGAACCTCCCTAAGGGAAAGCCCCAGTGAAGTCTGGTCTTGGGGAGAGCGGCATGGGTTCTTTTGACGGACAGCCGGTAAAAGCGCTGGCAGGGCAAGACCGTTTCGAGCGCCAGCGCAAAGCCTCTCCCCCTCAAACTCACCGCACAGGACACGGGCGAGGGATCGGGGTAGGCCACCCCGATCCCTGCACCACGGTGGCGGAGCAGGCCAGCAGCACCGCCTCGGTCCCGGAGATTCGATCCTGGCTCCCCGCCAAGTTCCGCATACCTGGGCGCTGGTGAGATCAGGTGCAGGGCGAATGCCAATCGCCTTTCAATCCGTGGGCAAAGTAGCAGCCTTCTTTGACGAAGCCACGAAACTCCCCGCGCCCAGAGGTTCGAGGGCTGTTCGCCGCCCATGACATGGAGGTGGTAGGGCCGCCCCTCGAGGTCGATTAGGCAACCTGGCAAGCTTTGGTATCAGCGGGCGCTTCGGCAGGCCCTAACCATCTCCATCGCCCATGCGCGGCCCCTAGCCGTGCAGCATCTTGCCCAAGAAGTAAGGCAACATCTTGCGCCACCAGGGCCAGTCGTGGTCCACGTCATGGCCCCAGTAGTCCACCCAGGCCGGAATATCCTTGGCCCGCAGGATCTGCTCCATCTCGCGGGTGTCCTGTAGGCACTCCCCTTCCCAGCGCCCCTGCCCCACCGCGAAAACGATCTTAGCCCGGCGGTAGCGCTCCAGGTACCAAGGGTCGTCCATGTTTCTCAAATACCAAAGGGGGCTGTTGTAGTACGCATCCATCCCCCCTTCGTCGCCGGTGAAGCCGCCCACCTGGTAAAGCCCGGATAGGGCCAAAAGGCCATCGAAATGATCGGGGTGGCGGAAGAAGAAGTTGGCCGCGTGAAAAGCCCCCATGCTGCACCCGGTGGTCCAGGCGATCTCGGAGCCGGAGTGCTCGCACAAAAAAGGGAAAAACTCCTCCATGATGTAGCGGTCGTAGTCGGTGTGGCGACGGGCCCGGAGGGCAGGAGGGATACTTTGGTTCGTCCAGCTCTGCCCGTCTATGCTATCCACGGTGTAAAGCCGGATCTGGCCGGACTCGAGGAAAGGCCGGGCGGCTTCCACCATGCCGAAGTTCTCGTAGTCGTAAAAGCGCCCGTTCTGCGCCGGGAAAACCACGATTGGCTGGCCCCGCTCGCCGTAGACCTTGAACTCCATCTCCTGGCCCAGGGCCTGGCTGTAGTGGCGGTGGTATTCGACGTTCATGCTGCCTTTCGTTGGATCTGCTCACAGGCCTCGAGCAGCGGGGCTAGCTCGGGGTGGCGCAGGATGTAACCATAGTTCCCGATAGCCTGCGCAAAGATGCCGCTGATCTCCTCGTGGTGCACGATCAGGGGGCCAAACTCGTGCAGCACCGCTTCGTGGGGCCAGAGGTAGCGCTGGCTATATTTGCGCCCCACATACGCACAGCAGTACGGACGGGGGGGAGGAGGAACGTGGGTTTCTCCCTTCACAACCACCTCGGCCCACATCTTGTAAAAATCGAGGTCTCCAGCGTAGTTGAACATATCCACCGTAAGGCCACCCGGAGGGCGCATGTTGACCTCGAGGGCCACCAGCCCTCCGTCCTCGAGGCGGAAGAACTCGTAATGAAAAGGCCGTTCCTTGACCCCGAAGACCTCCGTGACCCGGCGCCCGGCCTCGTCCAGGTCTTTGGGAATCTCGCGGGGCATGTAGTAGTAGATGTCGGAGTCCTCGAGCACCGTCTCCATCACCCCCTTGGAATAGATCATGCTCGAGGCGTAGACCACCCGGCCCTCCCGGTCGGCCAAGCCATCGTAGGTGACGATGGTGCCGGGGATGAACTCCTCTAGGATGTAGTCCACCGGCAGTTTGTCGGAGAGGTAGTGTTGCAGTTCCCAGTCATCCATGATCTTGTAGGTCTTGGCCGCTCCCACCCCGATATCGGGCTTAGCTACCACTGGGTAGCCCACCTCTTTTACAAAGGCTCGGGCCTCCTCCGGGGTGCGGCAGACCCGCCCCCTGGCTACCCGCAGCCCCGCCTGCTGGAACAGCTGTTTCATCTCGGACTTGCGCTTGACCTTGCTGATGCTGTCCTGGCGGAGGCCTGGGATGTTAAAGTCGGTGCGCAGCGCGGCTTCGGTCTCGAGCCAGTACTCCGAGAGCGAGTCGAGGCGGTCGATCTTGCCGTAGCGGTGGGTAAAATAGCCCAACGCCCGCAATAGCTCGTCGTAGTGGTGCATATCCGAGACCCGGTAGTACTCGGTGAGGGCCGCTTTGAGCTCGGGCCGCAGGGATTCGTAAGGGGCATCGGCTAGGCCCAGTACATTGGCCCCTGCCTCGCGCAGACGCACACAAAAGTTGTAAAAGTTGGGGGGAAAGTGCGGCGAGAGAAACACCACGTTCATACGCTCCTCCGTGTTTTGCGCCTCGTGCGTTTCCCTCAGTCTGCCGCAAACCTCGCCCCGCGTCCAGATTCTCCACGCCCTATACGCCTCGCAGAGCATCACGGCATAATCGGGAGCGTGGGCTTTCTCTGGGGCAGCGCCGAGCCGAAGCGTTCGCAAACGATCTCGATTTGGGAAGGTTTTCTCGCCATTTTGTTCATCAACTGGAGCACCGGGGTGGTGATGACCGGGTATGCCCTGTGGCTGGGAGCCACCCCCGCCGCCCTAGCCGCGCTAGGGGCCTTGCCGACGATAGCGCAGCTGGCCGCCCCGGTGGCCCTGCTTTTGAGCGGCAGCCGCAAACACCTGTGCATCCTGCTGTCCAGAGGGGGGCGGGCCTTGTTCGGGCTGGTATTGCTGTTGCCCCTAGCGCCAGCGGATTGGCGGGTTCCCGGGTTGCTGCTGGTGGCCGCCCTGAGCCAGTTCGTCATCGCCCCGGTCAACGTGCTGTGGACGAGCTGGATGGCCGATCTAGTGCCCGAGCGCGAGCGGGGGAGCTACTTCGGCTTCCGTAACGCGCTGCTGGGGTTGGTAGGGACGCTGGGAAACCTGCTAGCTGGGGTGCTGATCGACACGATGGGTAAACCCTGGGGTTTTTTGCTGGTGCTGGGAACCGGGGTGGTAGCTGGGGTAGGGGCCACGCTGTTGCTGCGCCTACAGCTCGAGCCCCCCGCACCCGCTCCTAGGATCGCCCTGGCCGATTTACGCTCACCCCTCGAGGAGCAAAGGTTCCGGGGCTTTCTGGTTTTTGTAGCGGCCTTCATGGGGGCGGTGGCGGTGGGCAGTTCGTTCGTATTCCCGCTGTTCTTGCAATACGCCCGCATGAGCTTCGCCGAGGTGGGCCTTTGGACGGTGATCGCCGCTGGCGTTGGCCTGTTTGTAGGCCCCTGGTGGGGGCGGGTGGCCGACCGTATCGGCCACGAACGGGTTTTGGTCTATACCAGCGCGATCTCCGCGGTGGTGCTCCCGACCTTGTGGCTTTCGGGAGGACCAGGGCGAATCGAGCCGATCTGGCTGGCCGCGGTTGGCGATCCCATCGCCTGGGGGGGCTTGGGAACCGCCCTCACCAATATCGCCCTCCAGAGCGCCCCAGCCGCGCGGCGCAACCTCTACTTGGCCTGGTACTGGGTGGCCTTCGCGGTGGGCGGGGTCCTGGGCGCGGCGGTCGGAGGAACTTTGGGCAATCTAGAGCTGGGGCCGAGCCCCTACCACCTGCCCATCCTAGCCTCTATGGCGCTGCGCGCGACGGCGGTGGTGTATTTGATTGGGCGCCTCAGAGCGCAGCGCTAAAGCCGCCCGGGTCTCACGCCGGATCGAGGCGAAGCGCTCGAGGGCCGCTGCCTCCTCGAGGGGATGCGCCCCTACCCACCACAACCTCGAGCCAAAGAGCCCACGACAACCCCCGGGGCCGCATTCGACCTCGGTATAGTGCGGCCATTGGCCATATGGCCAATGGCCGCACCCCGGGACCTCCCGCGGGGGCTCAGGGGCCACCCCGCCAGAGGGCGTTATTCGAGCCCAGCCAGCTTACGGTTCTTGGAGATGTAGCTTTGAAACTCGGCAGGTACGTCTTCTTCAGGGTAGATGGCCGAGACCGGGCAGGCCGGGACACACGCGCCGCAGTCGATGCACTCGTCGGGGTGGATGTAGAACTGATCTCCGCCGTCGTAAATGCACTCCACCGGGCACACTTCCACGCAGGACTGGTCCTTCACACCGATGCAGGGTTCCGTGATGACATGGGGCATACCAAACCTCCTCCCTCAGCAACTCTGCCTATTGTAAAGGATACTGGGCCAAGTCGAGCTACACCCCCATGTACTTGCGGAAAGCCTCCCGGCGGATCACCCCGTGAACGGTGTTACCGTCGGCCACGATGACCACCGGGTAGCGCCAAAATAGCGGGGAAAGCTCGCTGGCCGCTACCTCGCCAGAGACCACCGGAGCCTCTTCCCAAGGCACGACGCCATCGCCAAGCCCCAACACCCCCACCGGCGCCCCGTCCTCGGTGAGCACCGCCAGCCGGCCCTCGAAAGATTCCACCGCCTCGAGCGTCTGGATCGGCTTGGCCAGCCTGCGCGCCGGGGAGGGCGCGATGAGCCCGGCGGTAAGGAGCGAAGAAGAAGGAGCTCGTACGGCCCGCTTAGCGATCCATAACGAGAGGGTGAAGCTCACCACGAAGGTTAGCCCCTCGAGCAGGCCGTAGAAGTTGAACCCCCCCCAACCGATCAGGCCGCGCCCCCCCAGGGCCCAGTGCACCAACCCCGATACCAGCAGCGCGATCACCAGGGAAGCTAGATAGGCGATTAGACCCGCTTGACGAAGCTCACGCACCGTTCTCATATCCCTCCAGCCATACCAGGTCTTCCTCTTTGTCCAAGTCTACGCCGATCTCGGCGTAGGGGGCGACGAGGGCTCGAGCGGGAAGCCCCAGGATGCGGCTGACCCGGCGCTCGAGGTCAGCGATGGTGAGGTTTCCCAGTATCAACTTGACCACCGTGCCCACCCCTACCATCTGCGCCAAGGCCAGAGGATTTTTGCGCAGCGCCACCGCTTTCTTGGCCAGCGGAAGGGCCGTGGCGAACAAGGCTTTGTCCAGCAGGATGAGGTTTCCCCCGGTGAAAGAGCCCTCCCTGAGCCGGGCATAGGTACGGCGCATGTTGGGGAAGCGCCCCTCGATGGCCTCTTTAGGGACTGCGCAGTAGACCAAAGCGGCGGAAGGGGCCTGCTCGAGCACATAGCGTACCGCCTCAGGGGTGAGAAAGGGCATATCCCCGGTAGCGACTAGCACCTTTTCTCCCTGGGCCTCGGGAAGGGCAGCCTCGAGGTTCTCCAGCATCCCGCCCCTGTCCGGCAAAGACACCCTGGGTTCAGGCGAAAGCGCCGCCTGGGGGCCCACGTAGATAAGCCCTAGGCCAGCTTGGGCCAGCGCTTTTAGGGTGTATTCCACCAGCGGACGACCCCGGTAGGGTACCAGGGTCTTGGCGGGAACCGCAAAACGCTTCGCCAGGGGGTCTTCCGGCCTGCCCCCGGCCAGCACGATGGCATCCACGGAGGAAAGATAACACGCGGGAAGCGGAACGCCAAACGGCTCGGGGCCAGAGGTCCTATCCCCCGGCCCCAAAAGCTCGACCTTACAGCCGGTCCATGTTCAGGCGGATCCGCTCGGTATCGCCCGGATCCAGCCGCAACCGGAGCACTTCGGCCCGGTACCCGGGGGCCAGGGCTACCAGCTCGCGCGCGTTGGGGTTTACCGTCACCCGCAAGAAGCCGTTTTGGGTGGTCCCAACCTCGCTACCGTCCACAAAGATCCGTACTGGCCCGTTGACGTTGACGCTGATCTCGAGCGTGGTCTGGAGAGGGGTCAGCCGGGCGTCTACCCGCACCGTCCGATCGGCCTCGATTCGCACATTGGTGCGGAACTCGTTGTACCCCCCCGCCCGCACCACCACTTCGTAAGTACCTTCGCGCAGGCTGAGCTGCAAGGGGGTACGGCCCGAACGCGCCCCGTTGATCCATACCTCAGCCCCGCCCACGTTGGAGTTCACCAAGAGGGTCCCGTTGCGCACCTCGGGCTGCAGGGTGGCGAAGACATTCACGCTCTCGCCGGGGCGCGGTTGAACGGTGGTGAGGTAGGGAGTATATCCCCGCAAGCGCACCTCCACCTCGGAGCGGCCTGGGCGAATCGAGATGCTCAAGGGGGTCTGGCCCACCACCTGACCGTTGACGATGACCTGGGCCCCCTGGGGGGTGGAGTTCACGTTGAGGGTGGCGCTCGAGGGGGCAGGCGGAGCCGGTGGGGTGGGGCGTGGGCTCGGCTGAGGCTGTGGGGTAGGGAGGGGCGGCTGGGCCGCGACCCGGCCTACCCAGTAAGTGGCCACGTCGCTCACCCAGCTCTGCTGCGGGATCGGGGTGACCACGATGGAGAGGGCTCGAGCCAGGTTTTCGGCCCCTTGTACCCGTACTTGGCCACGCTCCACGTCGGCGATATCGCTCAGCGAAAGCGGCTGCTTGCTGGCCACGGCCAGCACTTGGTCTTGGCCTTCTGGCCCGCTGATGGTGAACTGGTAGTTGGCCCCTTGCGGCGGGAAGCGGCGGGTCTCTCCGGCCCGCAGGAAGTTGTCCCGGCTAAAGCTATTGGGCAGGATCAGGTCAATCTTGCCATCGGCGTTGATGTTGAAAAGATAGACGTAGGCGTCCTGGTTGACCTGGGCGTAGATGGCGATGTTCTCCCCGATGCGGTAACTAGAATTCCCGGTCTTGCCGGGGTCTTTGTCCACCCAGGTTTTTACCTGAAGATCGGTGGGCACCGGGTTGACGATGATCCCCTGAGGGGTGATCCGCGGCTGGGCTAGAGCCAGCATCCCGGTCAGGCTTAACAGCGCGGTTGCTAACAAACCTTTGGCGTTGATTCGCTTCACTTGGGCACCTCCTGTCTCGAGGCTAAAGCGGACGGAATGACCCGTGTGAGAGGCTTCGGTCTTAATGTTGAGCCCCCCTTTAGTTAGTAAAAATGAGTTTATTTTTGATGATGTTCGGTAAACAACGAAACGTTTTGGCAACGGCTATTTTTCATAGTTATCTCATAGATACCACGCCGAGTTCGCGGAAGCGGCGGTAACGGTCCTCAAACAAGGCTTCCGCCGAGAGCGAGCGCAGCTCGTTCAGTGTTTCCTGCAACCCCCGCTTGAGGTGATAGAGGGCCGCCGCCGGGTCGCGGTGGGCCCCCCCGCCCGGCTCAGGGATCACCTTGTCCACCACCCCCAGCTTGAGCAGGTCGGAGGCGGTGAGCTTGAGGGCTTCGGCGGCCTTGGGGGCTTCCTTGGCGTCGCGCCAGAGAATGGCCGCGCAGGACTCCGGGGAGATCACCGAGTACCAGGCGTTTTCCATGATCAGGATGCGGTTGCCCACCCCGATCGCCAGGGCCCCGCCCGAGCCCCCTTCGGAGAGGATGACCGCGATGGCCGGGACCCTGAGCCGGGCCATCCGCTGGATGCTCTGGGCGATCACCCAGGCCTGGCCACGCTCCTCCGCGCTGATCCCCGGGTACGCTCCGGGGGTGTCAATGAGGGCGATGAAGGGGCGGCCAAAGCGATCGGCCAGGTCCATCATGCGCATGGCCTTGCGGTAGCCCTCCGGGTGCGGCATCCCGAAGTTGCGCAGGAGGTTCTCCTTGGTGTCGCGCCCCTTTTGCTGCCCCACCAGCACCACCGGCTCGCCGTCCAAATAGGCCAACCCTCCCACGATGGCCGGATCATCCCCCACCGCCCGGTCGCCGTGGAGTTCGACAAACCCCTCGAAGACCTGAGCGATCACGTCCAGGCTGGTGGGGCGCCCCGGAGCCCGGGCCAGCTGCACCCGCTGCCAGCGGGAGAGGTTGCTGTAGGTTTCCTGTTCCAGGCGATGCAGGCGTTCACGCAGCACCGAAACTTCGGCCTCGAGGTCCACCCCGCTTTGCTTGGCCGCCGCCTCGAGCTCGGCGATCTTGGCCTGAAGTTCGAAGATCGGCTTCTCGAACTCAAGCGGCACGGGCACCCCCCCACGGTTGACGCCGGAACAAGCCTCTTGCTCCGTCCACAACGGCGTAGGACTTGCAGTGTATGACGTATGACATCTGGCTAACCCCTCGGATACAAGTGCTTAAGCACCGCCGCCACCCGGTCTTTGAGAGCCCTGCGGTCCACCACATCGTCCACCATGCCGTGCTTGAGGTGGAACTCGGAGCGCTGGAACCCCTCGGGCAAGTCCTGGCGGATGGTCTGCTTGATGACCCGAGGTCCGGCGAACCCGATCAGGGCGCCCGGCTCGGCGAAGATCACATCCGCCAAGGCGGCGAAGCTGGCCGTCACCCCACCGGTGGTGGGATCGGTCATGATCGAGACGTAAGGCAAGCGCTTGGCCCACAGCCGGTCCAGGGCCAGGGTGGTCTTGGCCATCTGCATCAGCGACAGCGCCGCCTCTTGCATCCGCGCCCCTCCCGAGGTCGAGACGATCACCAAAGCCCGTCCCTCTTGCGCGGCCAACTCAGTGTTGCGGGCGATTTCCTCGCCCACCACGCTCCCCATCGAACCCCCGGCGAAGGCCCCGTCCATCACCAGCAGCATGGTAGGGACCCCACCGACGGCACAGCGACCCCCCAAGATGGCGTCGGGTCGGCCGGTCTCCCTCTGATAGCGCTCGAGGCGTTTGGGGTAGGGCTCGGTGTCCACAAAATTCAGCGGGTCGGCGGGGCGTACCTGCCCGGTGGTCACCGCGAAGCTCCCCTCGTCGGCCAGGAGGGCTACCCGCTTTTCCACCGAAATGCGCATATGATAGCCACACTTGGGGCAGACCTGCCAGTTGGCCTCGAGGTCTTTCTTGTAGATCGTGGCGTCGCAGCCGGGGCACTTGACCCACAGCTCGGGAATATCCCTCGCTTCCCCCTGGGCGCGGCGGCGGCGAAACAGACGTTCTAAAGCCATAGGCTCCTCGTCAATTCATCGAGATGAAGGTCATTGTACTCGAGGCGGCTTGAGCCGACCGGAGAGCCAAAGTATAACACCGCCTTATTCTTACACCCCCAGCCCACAGCGCCAAGACAGCTGCGGAGGAGTGGACCCAACACGGTTCGAGTTACCCTAACGGCTCACCATCGCCCCGTTTACGTAGGGCGTGGGGTCCACCGCCACCCCATAGCGAAACACCGAGTAGTGTAGGTGTGGCCCCGTGGAACGCCCCGTGGAACCGACCTGCCCGATAAGCTCCCCCAGCCCCACCTGCTGGCCTTTGCTGACGGCTACCCCTGAGAGGTGGCCGTAGAGGGTCAGGTAGCCGTTGCCATGGTCGAGGAGGACCATCAGGCCGAAGACATTGTTCCAGCCGACCTCCACCGCCACACCCGGCGCGGTGGCGAACACCGCCGTGCCGGTAGGGGCGGGGAAGTCCAAGCCGTTATGAAACTCCGTACTGTCGCCGCCAAAGGGGTTGGAGCGGTAACCGAAGCCCGAGGAGATATAGGTGGCCACCCGCAGGGGGATTCCCTGGGGAGGCGGGGTTATCGGCGGGCGGGGCCGGGGGTCGTCGCGGAGGGGGGAGTCCAGACCCTCTTCGAGCGGCCCGATCTGGGCGGCGAAGTTGCTCATCATGGCCCGCAGGTCGAGGAGCTGGTCGCCCAGATCCGAAGACCCTCCGGCCCCTTTGGGGGTGCCGGGCGCAGGGGGAGGTGAGGCCGGTTCGGGCAGCAGCTTCACCGCCGGAAGGCCAGCCTTCTTGCGCAAACGGTTGATCTCGAGCTCGAGCCCCTTGAGGTTCTGCCGCATCTGCTCGGCTTCCACCGAGTAGGTCTGGTTGCGGGCTCTCTCGGCCTCGAGCTCGAGTTGCAGCTTGCGGGCCTGCTGTGAGAGCTGATGCAGCTGGGCCAAGGCGTGGCGCGCCTGGTTCCCCTGGCTCCAGGCGTAGGCCAGGATCCCCACCACCCCCAGCACCAGCACCCCCAAGGCCCATAGCGGCACCGCTACGGCCTGGGGGGCAGCGGCGCGGGGGAGCGGCGAATCCAAGGGCCGTCTCATGGGCGAACACCCCAGCTTATCCGGAGAGTTGTCCCCCGGTGGTGACGGCTGACCCGGCGGCCTATTCCGGCTGGGGCAAAGCCCGGGGCTCCCCGGTGTGGCTGTGCCCGATAAACGCCGCCCCGGCCTCGATGTCAAGGGCCTTGGCACAGACGTCTCCCTCGAGGCGGGCGGTCTTGAGCAGCATCAGCTTTTCCTGGGCGATCACCTGGGAGCGCACCGTCCCGTGAATCTGAATGTTGACGGCCTGCACCAGCTCACCCTTGATCTCGCCTTTGGGGCCGACCTCGAGGTCCCCCTCCACGACCACCGTGCCCTGAACGCGTCCATCAATCCGCACCGAGCCGCGCGCCTTGAGCACCCCCTCGAGCTCAGTCCCCTCGCCCAGGTAGGTGAGGGCCGCTGGGTTGGATTTGCGTGAGAGCATGTCTCCTCCTACAAGCAAGGTTCACTCAAAGACATAGGGGCCGGGGTCCACCGCCACCCCGGCGCGAAACACGGTGTAGTGCAGGTGGGGACCGCTCGAGCGCCCGGTCGAGCCGACCCGGCCTACCAGGTCACCCTTTTCCAGCTGATCCCCCACCCGGACCTCGATCCTCGAGAGATGGCCGTACAGGGTGCGGTAGCCGTAACCGTGGTCAATCTCCACCGCCAGCCCAAAAACCCCGTTCCAACCGGCACTCACCACCGCACCCGGGGCCGCCGCATAGACCGGGGTGCCGTACGGGGCAGCCAGGTCGAGGCCGTTGTGGAACTCGAAGCCGTGCCCAAAGGGATTGGCGCGGTAGCCAAAGGTCGAGGTGATGCGATCGTAAAAGGCCATCGGCACCCCCGAGGGGATGGCTGCCTCGCGGCGCAGGGTTTCGGCCAAGGCCGGCTCGAGGTCGCCGAGCTTCTCCCCGTACTCGCGGATCTGGCGCTCAATCCCCGCCCAGACCTGCTCCAAGCTCGCAGGCTCCCCTCCCCCTTCCCCTTTAGCCGGTGGGCCACTGCGGGTCGGGACCAGGCGGATTTTGGGGAGGCCGGCCCGCTCGCGCAAGCGGTTGATCTCCGCTTCCAGGGTCTCGAGGCTTTTGAGGGTGGCCTGAGCCTGGTTGGAGAGGCGGTTGTTGCGGGTTTTCTCGGCCTCGAGCTGAAGGGTGAGCTGCCGAGCCTGCTGCGAAAGGTCAGCCAGCCGCAGCTGCAGGTTGCGCAGCTCGGCGGTGCGGTTCCAAAGATAGAGGTTGACCCCCGTCCAGAGAAGCAACCCAAAGAGCAAGGCCAGGGGCACCCAAACAGGCAAGGAAAAGCTTTTTGGAGCCGCGCCCGTGCGCGCTAACCAGAACGTGTAGCGGACTGGACGTCGGCGCATCTGGGGGATTATGACACGGGCATTTACGGCCGGTCAAGGTTATATAACCCAAGCCGCCCAAGCGTGCTGGAACGGATTCTTTTGTTTTTGTAAGTCACTTACAGTCGTTAGCCCCAAGCACACCCCAGTGATGTTTGAAAGGTACTTTGGGATTCCCAGCTAAGATAGAGCCTCGGGAGAAATCCGGATGAAGACCGCAGACTTTCTCGTCATCGGGGGAGGCGTGGTGGGGTTGACCATTGCCCTCGAGCTGGCCCGCCGCCACCCCAAAGCCAAAATCGTCGTCCTAGAGAAGGAAAAAGCACTAGCCCAGCACGGCTCGGGGCGCAACTCGGGGGTGCTGCACGCCGGATTCTATTACACCGCAGACAGCCTCAAGGCCCGCTTCACCCGCGAGGGGAACGAGAGCTGGAAACGCTTTGTCAAGGAGCGTGGGCTCAGGATCAACGAGTGCGGAAAGCTGGTGGTAGCCAAGCACGAAGGGGAGATCGAGGGCCTCAAGGAGCTCAAGCGCCGGGGCGACTTGAACGGGGTCGAAACCCACCTCATCAGCCTTGCGGAGGCCAAGAAGATCGAGCCTCGGGTCAAGACCACCGAGCTGGCGCTGTGGTCGCCCAACACCGCCACCGTAGACCCCTTGGAGTGTATGGCGGCCCTGGCCCAGGAGGCCCAACGCCAGGGGATAGAAATCCTGCTCGAGAGCCCCTACCAGGCCCGGCGGGGGAAGAGCGTGATCACCCCCCATGAGGTCATCAGTGCAGGATTCGTGGTCAACGCCGCCGGGCTCCACGCCGACCGGATCGCCCACGACTTTGGCGTGGGCTTGCGCTACCGGATCCTGCCCTTCAAGGGGCTTTACCTATACAGCTCAGAACCCCAAGGAAGCCTGCGCACCAACATCTACCCGGTGCCCGATCTGCGCAATACCTTCTTGGGAGTGCACTTTACGGTCACGGTGGATGGCCGGGTCAAGATCGGTCCCACCGCCATTCCTGCCTTCTGGCGCGAACACTACGGGGGGCTTTACGGTTTCGACCTCCGGGAATCCTTATCGATCCTGCGCGACGAGGCGATCTTGTTTCTCCGCGACGAGTTTGGCTTTCGCTCCTTGGCCCTCGAGGAGATCCGCAAGTACTCAAAGCCCTTTCTGGTGGCCCAGGCTGCCCAGCTGCTCGAGGGGGTCAAGCCGGAGAACTATCAAACCTGGGGCCGCCCCGGCATCCGGGCCCAGCTCTACGACCACCAGGCGCAAAAGCTGGTGATGGACTTCGTGGTCGAAGCCAACGCCGAGAGCCTCCACGTCTTGAACGCGATCTCCCCGGCCTGGACGGCCTCCATGCCCTTTGCCAAGCATGTAGTAGACCAGGCCGAAGCGTGGATGAACGGAAAAAGGGGCTAGCGAAAGACCCCGGTGTGCCCCAGGCTGTAGCGGCCCGGCTGGGGGTAGATGGCCAGCCCGTGCGGCCCCTTGCCCACCCGGATGCGCCGGATCAGGCCGCCTTTCTTTAGGTCGGTGTCGAAGACGTAGACCTCCCCGTGGTAGCGCCCGGAAAGCCACAGCCTCTTCCCGTCCGCCGAGACCCCCCCCATGTCCGGGCTGCCCCC
>NZ_QKOB01000024.1 GCF_003226535.1 Meiothermus sp. Pnk-1
GTACTCGGCCCGCGAGGGCCTGGGAGAGTAGGGCGGTGCAGGGGTTTTTTGTTTTGCGGGAGTAGCTCAGTTGGTAGAGCACAACCTTGCCAAGGTTGGGGTCGCGGGTTCGAGTCCCGTCTCCCGCTCCAGCTTCCCCTCACCCTTCCCTGGGTGGGGGGGTTTGTTTTGGGGGCATCTTTCCCCAGGGCTGGGGAGGTGGCCTCGAGTATGATTTTTTCACCATGGCAGACAATACCCGAGCTTGGATGGAAGAACTCATCGCCGAGATGGAAGAGCGCCGCCGGCGCATAGAGTCCGGGGGCGGACCGGAGCGGATCAAAAAGCAGCACGAAGCGGGGAAGATGACCGCCCGGGAGCGCATTCACTATTTGCTCGACGAGGGAAGCTTTGTAGAACTCCAACCGTTCGCTGAACACCCTGAGTCCGAGCTAATGGACGGAATACAGGCTCCCGCAGACGGGGTAATTACTGGGTATGGCAAGATAAGAGGCCGCACGGTCTTCGTTTTTAGCCAAGACTTTACCGTCCTGGGAGGCTCCTTGGGTAAGACCCACGGCAAGAAGATCGCTTACCTGATGGATATGGCGGCCAAGGTGGGGGCCCCCATCATAGGTCTTAACGATTCAGCGGGGGCGCGCATCCAGGAGGGGGTGGACAGCCTTTCCGGTTATGGCGAGGTGTTTTACCGCAACTCGATCTACTCCGGCGTGGTGCCGCAGATCTCCGCCATCTTAGGCCCTTGCGCCGGCGGCGCGGTGTACAGTCCGGCCATTACCGATTTTGTGCTGATGAGCAAGGGGAGCTCTTACATGTTTATCACCGGGCCGGAGGTCATCAAGGCGGTGACCCGGGAGGAGGTAACCTTTGAGCAGCTAGGTGGTTCGGAAGTGCATACGGTCAAGAGCGGGGTAGCCCACCTCGAGCGCGAGGGTGACCAGGCGGTGCTCGAGGCCATCAAGCAACTCCTCTCCTACCTTCCGCAAAACGCTAAGGAGAAACCGCCCATCGTTGCCACCAATGACCCTATAAACCGCAATACCCCGGAGATCTTGGATCTCGTCCACCCCGATCCCAAGCGCCCCTACAGTATGCACCGGATCATTGAGATCCTGGTGGATGGCGGGGAGTTTTTCGAACTCCATCCCAACTTTGCCAAGAACATCATCGTGGGTTTTGCCCGGCTGGGCGGGATGTCGGTGGGGATCATCGCCAACAACCCGCGCTTCATGGCGGGGGCCCTAGATATCAACGCCTCCGACAAAGCCGCTCGCTTTATCCGCACCTGCGATTGCTTCAACATTCCCATACTTACCTTGGTAGACGTGACCGGTTTTTTGCCGGGGGTCGCCCAGGAGCATCAGGGCATCATTCGCCATGGGGCCAAGATGCTTTATGCCTACGCCGAGGCCACGGTGCCCAAGATCACCCTGATTACCCGTAAAGCCTACGGTGGGGCTTATCTGGCCATGAACTCCAAGGATATGGGAGCTGATGTGGTGTTGGCTTGGCCTACCGGCGCGGTCGCGGTGATGGGTGCGGAAGGTGCGGCCAATATCATTTACCGTAAGGAGATCCAGTCCTCTTCGGATCCAGACGCTACCCGTCAGGCCAAGATCGCCGAGTACAGAAAGGCCTTCGATAACCCCTACGTGGCGGCGGCTAGGGGCTATATTGATGACGTGATCGACCCAGCCCGTACCCGGGAGATCTTAATCCGGCACCTCGAGATGCTGTGGAGCAAAGAGGAAGGGCGTCCTTGGAAAAAGCACGGGAACATCCCGCTGTGAGCTCCCATCCAACCGATAAGGAGAGGTTCGAATGTTTGCTGCCGCAGCCGCCTTAACTCAGCCGGCCATCAGAGGGGGTTCAACTCCAGCTAAGGCCGTGGTCGCATCCTCTAGAAAGCGTGGAGGATACGACGATGTTGCGTCTTCCCAAACAGCAAGCTATCCGGCGGCTGACGATAGGGGCGGGGGCAGTCTTCCTGATCGCTACGCTGATACTGGCGGTCTCCGACCCCTACCCGGTGTTAACGGTTTTGGGCGCGAGGTAGATTCTCCGCACGGGGGTGGTGGGCTTTGGCCTACCGCCTTTGGGATGCCCTAGCCCATGAGCCTCCCTGCCCTCTACGCCGACCTACTTTCCTGCGCCCGTTGTCCTCGGCTTGTTGACTGGCGCGAGCGGGTGGGGCGAGAGAAGAAAAGGGCCTACCTGGGGTGGGAATACTGGGCCAAGCCAGTGCCCGGTTTTGGCGACCCGCAGGCCGAAATATTGCTGTTTGGACTGGCCCCCGGAGCGCACGGCTCAAACCGTACGGGGCGGCCGTTTACCGGAGATGCTTCGGGGGATTTTCTCTACCCTGCGCTGTACCGGGCAGGGCTTGCCAACCAGCCCCTATCGAGGCACCGTGGGGATGGGCTCGAGCTTCGCCACGTCTATATCACTTCGGCGGTGCGGTGTGCCCCACCCGACAATAAGCCCTTGCCCGATGAACTCCGCAACTGTTCGGCTTGGACGAGGCGGGAATTGCCCCTGCTCCCCAACGTGCGGGTCTACCTGGCTATAGGGCGGATTGGGCACGAGGCCTTGTTGAACTATCATGCCCTGCGAAAGTCGGCTTATCCGTTTGTCCACGGGGCCGAGTACAGCTTGCCGGGGGGGGTCATCCTGCTCGATAGCTACCACGTCTCCAGGCAAAATACCAATACCGGAAAGCTCACCGCAGAGATGTTTGACGCGGTGTTGCTGCGGGCCAAGCGGTGGGCCGGACTGTGAAAGCCAAACCACCTCTCGTCCGGTTGCGCTCCAGCCGAAGGCGGCGCATAACATAGAACCGTGCAACGCCGCCTGCTGCGCTTGATCAAAGCCTTTGTGCCCCGTCTAGCTCACCCCGACGATGCCTGGGCGCTGTCCAGGTTGAGCTACGCCGAAGCCCAGTTGTTTTTGGCGATGGACGTCAGGGACCGCGACCACGCGGTCAAGGTGGCACGGAAGCTGCTCGAGCGCTACCCCGAAGCCCCCGACTACGCAGTGCGGGCTGCCCTCTTACACGACTTCGGCAAGGCCCTGCGACCGTACCGGGCCGTAGAGCGCATCCTCGCCGGCCTATATGCCCCCAAGGTTGCGGTAAGGCCGTTACGGGGCGGAATCTATGGGGCTTGGCAGGTGCGCAGGCATCACCCCGTGTACGCTGCGGAGCATATCCAAGACCCCCAGGTGGCGCAGATCGTAAAGGAGCATCACCGTCCGCAAAGCCTATGGGCCCAGCGGCTACACGAGGTGGACGAGGAATATTGAGCTTAGTGCACTAGCGACTTGATTTTCTGCCCTTACGTCGTACGTTGTACGTCTTACGCTAAACGCGGGGGACGATCCCCTACCCCGCCTACCGGCGGCGAAGGAAGCGTCTCGGGACGGCGTGCCGCCGTACACCCGGAGGTAGATTCCCTATCGGGACGGCGTACCGCTGTACACCTAGGGGACGATCCCCTATTGGGACGGGCTACGCCCGTACACCCGAGGGACCGATCCCCTTCGTATGACGTTTGACGTACGACGTCTGAGTCAGCACAAATCCTTGATTTTTGGAACGTTGCACGGCCCTCACATCATACGTCGTACGCTGAACACTAGAACCGTTCGGTGACCGACTTCATGTGCAGGAAGTTCATCAGGTAGTCGGGCCCTCCGGCTTTGGTATTGGTTCCCGAGAGGTTAAACCCGCCAAAGGGCTGCACCCCCACCAAGGCCCCGGTGATCTTGCGGTTGAAGTAGAGGTTGCCCACCTGGAACTCGTGGCGGGCCCGCTCGAGCCGCTCGCGGCTACGGGAGAACACCCCGCCGGTGAGCCCAAAGCGGGTCCCGTTGGCTACGGCCAAAGCCGCATCGAAGTCGGGCACCCGGATCACCGAGAGCACCGGGCCAAAAATCTCTTCCTGGGCGATGCGGGCCTGGGGGGATACCTCATCGAAGATAGTGGGTTCGAAGAAGTAGCCGTTGCCCTCTAAGCGATGGCCCCCCAGAACGCCTTGGCCTTCTTTCTTGCCGATCTCGATGTACTTGGCTACGGTCTGTTCTTGCTGCGCACTCGCCACCGGCCCCATATCGGGGTTTTCCTCGGCAGGACCTACTACCAGCCTGCGGGCGCGCTCCACCACCTGCTCCATCAGGTCGTCGTGTATCTTTTCCAGCACGATCAGGCGGGAACAGGCCGAACACTTCTGCCCCTGGAAGCCATAGGCGCTTTGCACAATGCCCAAGGCGGCGGCCTCGAGGTCAGCGGTTTCATCTACGATGATGGCATCCTTGCCGCCCAGCTCGAGGAAGACCCGCTTCAGCCAGGTCTGCCCTGGCGCCAGCTTGGCGGCTTCTTCATTGATCTTGAGGCCGACCTCGAGCGACCCGGTGAAGTTGATGAAGCGGGTTTTGGGGTGGCTGACCAGGTAAGCCCCCACCTCGCTGCCATGGCCCGGCAGAAAGTTGGCCACCCCGGCGGGCAGCCCGGCCTCCTCCAGGATCTCGAAGAGCTTGGCCGCGATCACCGGGGTGTCTTCAGCGGGCTTGGCAACGACTGTATTGCCCACCGCGATGGGCCCTAGGGTCATGCCGGTGAGGATGGCCAAGGGGAAGTTCCAGGGGGCGATCACCACCCCTGCCCCCAGCGGCATGTAAAAGCTCTCGTTGTCCTCCCCGGGCACCGCTACGAGGGGAGGGGGGGCGGTATATTTCAGGGCTTGCTGGGCGTAGTAGGTGGTGAAGTCAATGGCCTCGGCCACGTCAGCCGCGGCTTCGGTCCAGTTCTTGCCGATCTCGTAGACCATCCAGGCCTCGAGCTCGCGCTGGCGCCGTTTCATGATCTGCGCGGCTTTCAACAGCGTGCGGCTACGGGCCTCCTGGGGCCAGTCTTTCCAGGTTTTGAAAGCTTTCCAGGCCGCCTCCAAAGCCGCGTCGGCCTCGGCCTTCCCGGCTTGGGCAGCATAGCCTACCACCTCGCTGGGGTTGGAGGGGTTGGTGGAGGGGAGGGTCGCTGGGGTCTGCACCCGCTCTCCGCCGATGATGAGGGGATAGTGTCGTCCAAACTGCTGGCGCACCTCGGCTAAGGCCCGGAGCATCTCCTGGCGCTTCTCGGGGGTTTGGAAAGTCTCGATGGGTTGAGGGCGGTAGGGTTCTACGGTCATGATTGGCTCCTTTCCGTTGTGTCTACAAGGGGCATTTACGTGTTGCATTTTCGCTCAGGTTTTGCCTTCCCTACCCTTGCACCAGGCTCCGGGCCACAAATAGCAGATTCTCGGGCCGCTCGGCGATACGGCGGGAGAGGTAGGGATACCAGTCGGTGCCATAGGGCACGTACGCCCGCACGGTGTAGCCCTCGGCGGCGAGGCGGCGCTGTTCTTCGCGGCGCACCCCATACAGCAGTTGGAACTCGAAGCCTTCCTTGCCAAGGCCCCTCTCGGCAGTCCAGCGCTGCATCTCTGCGATAAGGTGGGGATCGTGGGTAGCGATGGCGGTGGGGAGGCCATTTTCTAGCGCTTTTTTGGCCAACAGCAGGTACTGCGCATCGATGAGGCGCTTGTCCTGGAAGGCCACCTCGGGAGGTTCCTTGTAGGCCCCTTTGACGATCCGCACCGCAGGCTTCAGGGGCAGCAGGGCCTCGAGGTCCCTCTCGCTGCGCTTGAGGTAGCTTTGCAGCACGATCCCGGTATGGGTATATCCCTCTTCGCGCAGCCGCCGGTAGACCCGCAGCGTGGCGTCCACCCGGGGAGAGTCTTCCATGTCGAGGCGCACGAAGCACTCGGCCTGGCGAGCCACCTCCAGGATCTCCACCATCAACGAAAAAGCCAGGTCTTCGGAAAGGTCCAGGCCCAGCTGGGTGAGCTTCACCGATACGTAGCGCGGATAGGCTCGAGCCCCGAGGGCCTGGATCAGTTGGACGATCTGATCCTTGAACCCTCGGGCCATCTCTTCGGAGGTCACCATCTCGCCCAGCAGGTCAAGGATGGCGTGGATGCCCACGCGCTCGAGTTCCTCCACCGCGTTCAGGGCCTCTTCCAGGGTATCTCCTGCCACGAAGCGGCGAGAGAGTCCTTTGCCGCGGGTCAGCACCAGGTTTCTCACCCTGGGGTGTTGTGCGATGGCCAACACAAACGAGCGGTAGCTCTGGGTCAGGTCCATGAAGGCTCCTTTATGGCGCGGGTTACTATGTCGCGGAAGTACAGCACGTGTTCACGAGCAGCCCAAGCTGCTTGTTCGGGGTCGCGCTGGCGCAGGGCATGCAGGATGTTGTGGTGTTGTGCCCGGGTGGTGGGATGCTGGGAGAGGGTCTGCTGAAAGGAGCGCACCAAGGCCAAGCTCGAGCGCAGGTCTCCGTAAATGCGGGCCAAGGTGCGGTTGTGCGCAGCCTCAACCAGGCGGGTGTGAAACTCGAAGTCGACCTGCATCTGCTCGAGGTAGCACTCCCGCGGGATGCCATCGAGGGTCGCGAGCAGGTCGGCAAGGTACGAAAGCTCGTCGGTGCTAGCGTGTTGGGCCGCAAGTCGGGCGGCCTCGGCCTCGAGCAGGGCCCGCACCTCATAGACCTCGCGGACTTCCTCCGGACGTAACACCCGCACCCGGGCTCCCTTGGCCGGGACAAGTTCTACCAACCCCTCCTGCGCCAGCCGTTGCAGGGCTTCGCGCACCGGGGTACGGCTAATGCCCAAAGTCTCGGCCAAACCCAGCTCGGAGATGCGCTCCCCGGGGACCAACCGGCCCCCCAGGATAGCCTCGCGCAGATGTGCATAGGCCGCTTCCCGCACCGACCGGGGGCGTTGGAACTCGGTCACATGTATACTGTATACACTTTTTTCCAGCCGTGTCCAGCCCCCACGGTGATTTCAATTGATCGGCGCCTTACACCGGAATGCCGATTCCCGCGCTGCAATGGGAAAATGGGGCCCGAGGTGCGGAAGTGGATCATCGCGCTGGTGGTGGTCAAGCTGACCCTTTTGGCCTTGTACGTTCTGGCGGTGTACTCGTTGGCGAGGATGTGAGGGACCACCTCCTGCCGAACGTGGGGGAAGCGAATCGCGCTGTTCTGCCCCCGCAAGCCCCGACCAGAATCCGCGATGTTGGCTAGGGCGGGTCAAGCGTACTACGAATCTCACGCCCGCCGGCTAACATGGAGAACCGGTGCGGAAATGGATCTCTTGTTGATCGCGGTGTTGGGGTGGGGAACGGTGCGCCTGTATCTGGGCAAGCTTCACGAGCAGGGGCGGCGCGTGTTTTCGTGACCCGGAGATCGCCGAGTGGAAGGGCAAGCTTCACGAGCAGGGGCGGCGCTTCAAGCTGGTCGTGCGGCGGGGCCTTTTCTGGGCCTGCTGTACGTTTATGCTGGCCTTCAGCAGCCTGCGGGTGATCACCGGCTGGCTGGGCGGCGACGCCGCTGACTTTCTGCTTCGCGGTGCTTTTCATCCGTGGGGCGGGTGAGCCGTCGTTCCCCCAGCCGGGGCGATTCCCGTTCAGCGCCCGGGTAGGGTTGTGAGGGGCTCTGCCCCTTCCTGGCTCAACCGCACCGGGACGAGCTGGTAGCTAAACGCAGCCTCGAAGGTGCGCTTCCAGGGGAAGGAGATGCCGGTTAGCTCGAGCTGGGTGCCCAGCATAAAAGGGAGCGGCTCCTGTTTGAGGCGCTCGAAGAGATAGCGGGCGGCCTCCTCGCGCAAGGGCTCGGGAAAGCGCTCGCGCACCCAGGGGCGGCCTACCTGGCCGTAGAGGTATTGCAGGTAGTTTTCCGCCAGCCGGGCTTGGCGGGACTGGGGGTCGCGCAAGAAGAGGCCGCCTTGGGCTAGGGCGCTGCCCAGGTTGTTGGCGGGGGTACCCCAGCAGGTGTAGGCAGCCAGCCTGGGGTATAGGCGCAGGCGCAGCAGGTAGTCGATCAGCTTGGGGTCGCCGCGGTTGACTTGGGCGATATCGGCAATGGCTACCGGGGCTTGGCCCAGGTTGCGCTGCACCAGCAAGGCCGCTTTTTGGGGGTTGTGGCCGCTATAGGCCAGCAGGATCAAGTCCGGGTTGCGTTCTACCAGAAAGGCCCCGGCGGAGCGCACCTGGCGGGCGACGCTGTCCTCGAGCGGAATCCCGTCGTAGCGGATAACTGCCTGGGCGGCGGCGGGGTCGTCATAGAGCACCTGCACGCGCAGACCGGGGCGGAGGGCTCGCAAGAGCATGAGCTGCCCCGCCTCATCGGCCCCAGGGCGGGTGGGGAGGCTGAGCGTTCCTGCCTCCTGGATAGCCGGGGAACCCGGCAGGGCGTCGTCCCAGGGCACCTCGAAGTAGCTCCCCTCCTGCAGCGCCTCGGGCCACTCCTGCACCCTGCGCAGTACCGCCAGGTTGCGCGCGCGGTCCTTGGCGTCGGGGTGGCGGGGGATGATGCCAAACGCATAGACCGCCCCGTCATTTTTGAGCTTCCAGGTGATGACCGTCTTGAGCCTGGAGAGAGCTTCCTCGGCGCTCAGGGTGGACTGGCGGCTTTGCACCAAGCCGCCGTAGGCCAAAGCGTCCAAGCTGGCCACCAGGACGCTCCCTGAAGCGCCCAAAAGCCACCGCTCCAGCCGTTCGGGGTCAGCCCCTGCGCGCCCGGCGTACAGCTCGGGCGGGGGGCAGGTGACGATGCCCCAACTGCACGGGGACCAACTCGGCGGACGGTCATCGAGGGGCAGGTAGACTACTCCCCCCTCCGCCAGCGCCGCTCCTACCAGCCACAGCGCGGCGCTGAGCCATCTAGCCAGGCGCATACGCCCAGTTAAAGCCGCTGGGGTGAGCCCTCCCTGAGAAAGCACATCCAATGCTGATACAAGCCAGCTACACTGAAAGCTATGAGCGTGGCCGAGCAGCAGGCTCAAGCCGAAGCCGAACGCCTGGCCCACCGGGTGTTTTTCTACGACCTTCTGCACCGCTTGCGAAGGGAGCCCAACGGGCTGTTGCCTTTTCACATAGTGAGCCGCTTGCGGCCCAAGGGCGAGCATTATCTGGGTATGCGTCCCATCGAAGTCGACAAGATCATCGGTTCGGTGGATCGCTACGACGACTTCGACGCCCAGTTCTTACCCAAAGAACCCCACACCGTAGAGCGCTGGACCCGTTTGCGCACGGCGCAATTGGAAGGGGTAGAACTTCCTCCGATCCAGGTGTACAAAGTCGGGGAAGCGTACTTCGTGAAGGACGGCAATCACCGCGTCGCCCTGGCCAAGGCCGATAACCAAACCTACATCGACGCAGAGGTGATCGAACTCGAGGTGCCGGTGGCGCTCGAGCCCGGCGATACCCTCAAGGACGTGATCTTGAAGGGGGAGTATGCCGAGTTCCTGAACCGTACCCGGCTGGACCAGCTGCGTCCAGGCCATGAAGAGATCCGCTTTAGCGTACCTGGGCGGTACGACAAGCTCCTCGAGCACATCCGTACCCGGCAGTACTTCAAGGGGCTCGAGGAGAAGCGCTCGGTCTCCTGGGAGGAGGCCGTGGCGGATTGGTACGACACCCTCTACCTGCCCACCGTGCAGGAGATCCGCGAGCAGGGGATCTTGCAGAACTTTCCTGGGCGCACCGAAGCCGACCTCTACCTGTGGGTGATGGACCACCGTTACTACCTCTCGCAGGCCCAAGGCCATGCGGTGGGGGCCGAGGAGGCCACCGCATCCTACCGCGAGCGCTTCGCCAAGAGACCGCTGGGGCGTTTCCTGGAGGGGGTAAGCCGGTTTTTCCGCCGCCTTAGTCTCCAGCCGGGGGGGTAATCGGCCTGCGGTGAGGCTTGGATCTGGAGTTTGTAAATAACCCTGGCCTGGGGAGGGTTTGTGGTTAGACTTGAGGACGTGCCGTCTTCTTCACCGTGTAACGGAAGCGATCCTCGCTGGGGCTTGCTCGAGCTGCTGCGGCGCTGGATGAACTCCAAAGATGCGGAGGCGCTTCTACAGGAAGCCTTGCGCGGGGCCCTCGAGCTGATCCCGCAGGCCGAAGCGGGCAGCGTCTTGGTGCGAGACCAAGCGGGCTACCGCTATGCTGGCCTGGCTGGGTTTGAGGGGGTTCGCTTCTCCTTCCAGCAGGCCATGGCCTGGTACGGCGGCACCATAGAGGAGGCCTTACAGGCCCGCGCCCGCGTCCATCGGGTAGCCTCCGGTCCACAGCAGCCCGATACCGCTAGGGCTGGGCTTCGCCGGAGGCTGGTGGTGCCCATTCCCTTCGAGGGGAGGGTGGAGGCCCTGCTTAGCCTCGAGAGCGCCGAGCCCTTCCCGCCAGAGGCGCTCGGGCTGGCCGAAGAGCTAGGGAAGAGCCTAGAGGGGGTGCTGTCCTCCTTGCGCGATCGGGAGCGCTTACGCCTGCGCCTCCAGCGCGAAGAGGCCCTCTCCGCGGTGCTGGCCTCGCTCGCCGGTTTCAAGGACACCGAGGCCCTGTGGGCCGCCTTGCCGCGGCTGGCGGCAGAGCTCATGCCGGTCATGCTGGTTTCAGCGCTGCGCCGAGAGGGCGAAGCGTTGCGGGTGGTGAGCAGCCTGCGCGGGGAGCCTCCGGTGGGCTACCTCCTTCCCAAAGGGACGGGCATCTCCTGGCGAGCCCTACAAAAGCGCAGGGTGGTGTTCACCTCCTGCTCCGACCCCACAGCCCACCGGCTCGAGGCCCTGGCCCCCCAGCCCGAACGCTACCACGCGGCCTTCGTCCCCCTGGTTGACCCCCAAGGCGAGGGGCTGGGGGTGTTGGCCTTCCATAACGAGCACCCCTTTGCCGCCGATGATGAAGCGTTGCTGAAGGCGCTGGCCCAGGGAGTGGGCAACGCCCTCTCCAAGCTCGAGGCCCAGTCCCGCGAGCTGGTGCGCTTGGGAACCCTGGCCCAGGCTACCCGGGCGCTGGGGCCAGCCCAAAGCGCCGAAGAGGTCTACCGGCGCACGGTGGAGGAGGCCTTGCGCCAGACCGGGGCGGTCTCGGCCATCTTCAGCCGATTGAACCCCTCCGACCAGAGCCTCGAGGTGGTTGCCGCTGCGGGGTATGCCGCCGAGCGGGCGGTAGGGCTGCGGTTTTACCGCGGGGAGGGGTTGGCCTGGGAGGTCTATCGTAGCAAGGCCCCTCTTTTCATTCCCGACGTCTCCCAGATCCCCGCAGCGCGCTTCGCCTCCGGAGAGCGTCGGCCCGGGGCCTACTTGGGGGTGCCCCTCTCCGACCCAGAGGGGCATTTCATCGGGGTGCTCTCGGTGGACACGGCGGGCGGCGAACCCCACCAAGACGGTCGGCTTGGCCCCGGGGATCGCTATGTCCTGGAGGCGTTGGCCGAGGTGGCGGGAGTCGCCATCTCGCGGCTGTCGGCCCTCGAGCGCTCCCAGCGCCAGGCCGCGGATTACCGCTCCTTGGTGCAGATGTCCGCTGAGATCGAGCTGATGTCGCATCCCCACGACATCGCCCGCCGTGCGCTGGAGACCTTGCTCGAGCTCACCGGCTTTGAAGCAGGGGGGCTGTACCAGTTCCAGGCGGAGCCGGATGGGGAGGGCGCGCTCCTCCCGGTGGTGCTGGTGGGGCGCTACCCTGAGCGCTACCTAAGCCTCTACCGGACCTCGCCGATCCGCCTCGGACGAGGGGCTTTGGGGCAAGCCTTGGTGGAGGGAACCCTGATGATCCCCGACTACCAGACCTGGCCCCAGGCCCTTCGCGAGTACCAAGAAAGCGGGGTTCGCTCGATGGTGGCGCTTCGCCTTGTTCAGGGCGATCGCTCGGCGGGGGTGCTGGCGCTGGCGACCTTTACCCGGCCCCTTGACATTCCACAGGAGCACCTGGCGCTGCTAGCGTCCGTGGCCAGGCGTCTGGAACGGGCGCTGGAGCGGGCAGCCTACCTCGAGGAGATCACCCGCACCCGCGAGGCCGCGTTGCGCGCGTTGGGGTTGGGGCTCGAGCTGCGCGACCTCGAGACCAAAGGCCATACCGACCGGGTGGTAGCCCTTAGCGTAGCCCTAGGGAAGCGATTGGGGTTTGCTGACCTGGAGGGTTTGCGGCTGGGCGCTTATCTGCACGATTTGGGCAAATTGGCTGTTCCCGACGAGGTGTTGCAGAAGAACAGCCCCTTGAGCGCAGGGGAGTGGCGGGTGATGAAAACCCACCCCGAGATCGGCTACGAGATGCTGCGGGGGCTCTCCTTCTTGCCCGAGGTCGCCCTCAATGTGGTGCGCTACCACCACGAGCGCTCGGACGGTTCCGGTTATCCGCTGGGGCTGCGCGGGGAGGAGATCCCTTTGGAGGCCCGCATCTTTGCCGTGGTGGATATCTACGATGCGCTTTCTCACGCCCGCCCCTACAAACCGGCCTGGCCTTTCCACGAAGTGCGCCGTGAGCTGGAAAGCCAAGCCGGTAAAACCCTCGATGCCGAGGTGGTGCGAGCGTTCATAGAGCTTCTGACGCAGCCCGGGTGATCGCAGCGGCGCCGGTATGCCGTGGAATTGGGTCAAGGGTGCTAGACTGTCTGAAGTGTAGGTGCGGTGTACCCGAATTTGCGGGTACACTTTGTGTCTGGATCCGCCGCTATCGCGGGGACCCTGCCAGCAGGAGGTATCAGGTTGCGACTGGTCACATCTGAATCGGTTACCGAAGGACACCCCGATAAACTCGCGGATCGCATCTCGGATGCGATCTTGGATGCCATCTTGGCGGAGGATAGCAAGGCTCGGGTGGCCTGCGAGACCTTGGTCACGACGGGGCTGGTGATGGTAGCGGGGGAGATCACCACCGAGGCCTACGTGGACATTCCCAACTTGGTGCGCACCACCGTGCGCGATGTGGGCTATACCCGTGCTAAATACGGTTTCGACGGCGACACCTGCGCGGTGCTCACCGCCATCGACGAGCAGTCCCCGGACATTGCGGGCGGCGTTAACAAGTCCTACGAGGTGCGGGTGCTGGGATCTACCGACCTGCTGGATCAGGTGGGGGCAGGCGACCAGGGCTTGATGTTCGGCTACGCCACCGACGAGACCCCGGAGCTGATGCCCTTGCCCATCACCTTGGCCCACCGCCTGACCATGCGCCTGGCCGAGTCGCGCAAAAGCGGCGAGCTGCCCTATCTGCGCCCCGATGGCAAGGCCCAGGTCACGGTGGTCTACGAGGGCGACAAACCCCTCTACGTAAGCACCGTGGTGGTCTCTACCCAGCACGCCGAGGGGGTAGACCAGACCGAGATCGCCGCCGACGTGCGCTCCAAGATCATCGCCCGGGCTATTCCCCCGGAGTACCTCACCGACCAGACCGAGTACCTCATCAACCCCTCGGGTAAGTTCGTGATCGGCGGTCCGCACGGCGACACCGGGCTTACCGGACGCAAGATCATCGTGGACACCTACGGCGGGGCGGTGCCCCACGGGGGTGGGGCCTTCAGCGGCAAGGATCCCACCAAGGTGGACCGCTCGGCCAGCTACTACGCCCGCTACATGGCCAAGAACATCGTGGCCTCAGGGTTGGCGAGGCGGGCTTTGGTCGAGCTGGCTTATGCCATCGGCAAGGCCCGCCCGGTGAGCATGCGGGTCGAGACCATGGGCACCGGCAAGCTCTCCGACGATGCGATCACGAACATAGCCCGCAAGGTCTTTGACGCCCGCCCTGGGGCGATCATCGAGCAGCTCAAGCTACGGCGGCCTATTTACACCGCCACCAGCGCCTACGGGCACTTTGGCCGGGAAGGCTTCCCCTGGGAGGTCACGGATCGGGTGGAGGCGTTGCGCAAAGAGGCCGGGCTGTAGTTATAGGGCTACTTCGCGGTTGGTGAGGGGACCATCTCCAGCTCGAGCCGGTTGCGCCCCAGCGCCTTGGCCCGGTACAGGGCCTGGTCGGCGCGCTGGAGGAGGCTCTCGAGGTCATCCCCAACCCGGTAGCAGCTCACCCCGATGGAGATGGTGACCGGGATCCTCCCCACCACCGGCTCGCCCCGTACCACCTCGACCAGCCGGGATGCGAGCTGCTCGGCCTGGGCCAGGTCGGTGGTGGGGGCCAGGATCAAGAATTCCTCGCCGCCCCAGCGGGCTACGGTGTCGGCTTGGCGGAGGTTGTGATCGAGCCGCAGGGCCACCTCGCGCAGGACCTGATCGCCGATGGCGTGCCCGTAGCGGTCGTTGACCTCTTTGAAGTGGTCCAGGTCGGCCAGCAAGACCGCGAGGGGAAGCCCGTAGCGCTCGGCTTTTTGTAGCTCCTGCTTGAGCAGGGGCTCGAGGCCCCGTCGGTTGGCGAGCCGGGTGAGGTGGTCGGTGTGGGCGAGCTGCTCCATGGTGAGCATGTGTTCGCGCAGCTGGGCGTATACGTTGATCAGGGCCAAGAAGGCCAGGTTGGCCAGGTAAAACTGCGCGATGGAGTTGAGGACATTCATGCTTGGGGGATGGAGCAGCACCGAGACCACCCCCCCCAGCAACCCCGCCAGGTAGTAGGCTGCCGATACCCGGAGGGCTTTCTCACGGCTGAGCAGCAAAAAGGCCAGCGGATAGATGATGGCCGACCACAAAGCGCTCGCCGAAAACCCCATTCGCGAGAGTTCACCGCTGAGCCCTACGTAGTACAGGTTGCCCAGGTTGTACACCAACAAGAGCACCACCGCCACCAGCTCGACGGTAACAATGCGGATGCGCTGTAGCCATAGCAGCAGGGCCATCAGCGAAAACCCTACGAACAGCAGCGGCGAGAGCACCGCGTCCACCGGGTTGAGGGTGCCGTTGACGATGGACAGCCCATAGGCGACGCCCGAGGCCAAGGCCCCTAGCGGCAGCAGCCATAGCCCGTTGCGC
Source organism: Meiothermus sp. Pnk-1 (assembly GCF_003226535.1). Lineage (NCBI taxonomy): Bacteria > Thermotogati > Deinococcota > Deinococci > Thermales > Thermaceae > Meiothermus > Meiothermus sp. Pnk-1. The sequence continues at coordinate 14,769 of NZ_QKOB01000024.1, forward strand.
CGCCGGGCGGCGGTGAAAGGGGAGAGCGGATCAAAGCTCATGGCCCGCTACTGTATCTCGCAAGGTCTTAACGCTCCCTTAATTTAGGTCAATCCTCGAGGTAAGTATACCCCACCAGTTCGCGGGCGTACTGTTCCATGAAAGCGCCCTTCTCGGCGGGGGTGAGTTTCTTGGAGCTTCGTACCAGCTTCTCCACCGCCTCGGCCAGCTCACCCTCCTCGTAGCCCATCTTCTCAATGACCCGCCGGGCTTTCTCGCCCACCACAAAGCGCTCGATGTCGTATCCGTCCTCGTCGATGGTCACGTGGGCCTCGCCGATGCGCCCGAAGAGGTTGTGCGAGTTGCCCAGCACGTCCTGGTAGGCCCCGGTGAGAAAGACCCCCAGGTAGTACGGTTCGCCCGGACGGATCTCGTGCACGGGGAGGGTGTTGCGCACGTCGTGCAGGTCGATGAAGCGGTCGAACTTGCCGTCGGAGTCGCAGGTGATGTCCACCAGCGTGGCCTCGCGGGTGGGGCGCTCGTCGAGGCGGGAGAGGGGGACGATGGGGAAAAGCTGCTTGATGGCCCAGGAGTCGGGGAGGCTCTGGAAGAGCGAGAAGTTGCACACCAGCTTGTCGGCCAGCATCTTCTGCAAATCCTCGAGCTCGTCGGCGGGGTAGTCGAACTCGAGGGCGAACTTGAGCGTCTTGCGGGCGATCTGGTAGAAGAGGCTTTCGGCCAGCGCACGGTCGCGCAAGGAGATCAGGCCCAGGTCGTAGAGGTTTTGCAGGGTGTCCTTGTTGGAGAAAGCGTCGTGGTAGACCTCGCGGTAGTTCTTGGCCGAGATGCTCCTCGCCAGGTCGAACATGTCCTTGACCACCGGGTGGGCGTCCTCGGGCTCTTCGACCTTATCCTCGCCGGGGGGGCGGATGGTATCGACGACCTCGAGCACCAGCACGCTGTGGTAGGCGGTGACGGCTCGACCCGACTCGGTGACCAGGGTAGGGTGGGGTTCGCCGTGGCCGTCGCAGATCTCCTTGGTGACGTAGACCAGGTCCTCGGCGTACTCGGCGAGGGAGTAGTTGGCCGAGGCGTAGAAGGCGGTCTTGGAGCCGTCGTAGTCCACCGCCAGCCCGCCGCCGAGGTTGAGGTAGCGCACCGGAGCCCCCAGCTTGCGCAGCTGCACGTAGGTCTGGGCGATCTCCCGCACGGCCTGCTTGATGCGGCGGATGTCGGTGATCTGGCTGCCCACGTGGGAGTGCAGCATGGCGATGGTCCCCAACATCCCGGCCTCGGCCAGCAGGTCCACCGCCCGGATGATCTCGGGGGTGGTGAGGCCGAACTTGGCCGCCTCGCCGCCCGATTCCTCCCACTGCCCCGAGCCCTTGGCCTTGAGCTTGTAGCGGATGCCGATGGAAGGCTCGACCCCCAACTCCTTGGCGATGCGCATCACCCGGCCCAGCTCGGCGAATTTCTCCAGGGTGATGACGACGTTCTTGCCCAGCTTCTTGCCCATCAGGGCTAGCCGGATGAAGTCGTCGTCCTTGAAGCCATTGCAGGCGATGATGGCCTCGGGGTGCAGGTCCTGGGCCAGGATCAGGGCCAGCTCGGCCTTGCTCCCGGCCTCGAGGCCGTGGGCGTAAGGCCGCCCGGCCTTGGCGATGGTCTCGACTACCATCCGCCGCTGGTTGACCTTGACTGGGTACAGGCCGCGGTACTCGGCCTTGTACCCGTACTTTTGGATGGCTCGGCGGAAGGCCTCGTTGAGCTCGACCACCCGGGCCGCTAGGATCTGCGGGAAGCGCAGCAGTACCGGCAAGGGTCGGCCCTCGTCGCGCAGGTCGGAGACAATCTCGTAGAGCGAGGCGCTGGGGCCACCGTTTCCCTCGGGCGTGACCTCGAGCTGGCCATTTTCTCCCACACGAAAAAACCCGGCGGCCCACTGGGGCACCAGGTAGGTCTCCTCGGCGTCCTTGACAGTATAGCGTTTGAGCTTTTCCAATTCGGTCTTGTACCCCCTACGAGACTTGCGTAAGCGTCCTCACGCCGGTGCGCGGTGGGAAGCTTGCCTGCATACAGCAAAGTGTAAGGCCAAACCCCCCCAATTTCCAGGGAATTTGCCCTGACAAATCTTCGGTGGGTCGAGCGGTACAGCGGTGCTCGCAAATTCTCGCTTATCCCTCCAACCCCAGCAGGAAAGGGTCTTCCAGCATCTCCGCCACGAAGCGGCAGAAGCGGGCGGCGTCGGCGCCGTCGATGAGGCGGTGGTCGTAGCTGAGGCTGAAGGGCATGACGAGCCGGGGCTCGAAGGCGCCCTTTTCAGCGTTCCACACCGGCCGCATCTCCGAGCGGGAGACGCCCATGATGGCGACTTCGGGCCAGTTGACGATGGGGGTGAAGCCGCTGCCGCCGATGCCGCCGAGGTTGGAGATGGTGAAGCTCGCACCCTGCATCTCCTCGGGGGTGAGCTTGCGGTCTCGAGCCTTGGCCGCGATCTCGCCCAGCTCGACGGCGAGCGCGATCACGCCCTTTTTGTCCACGTCGCGGATCACCGGCACCAGCAGACCCGTGGGGGTATCCACCGCAACCCCGATATGGACATACTCCTTGAAGACGATCTCGTTGGAGAGAGTGTCGATGGAGGCGTTGAACTTGGGGAAGGCCTTGAGGGCTGCTGCCGCCACCTTCAGCAGGATGGCGGTCATGGTCAGCTTGCCGCCCCGCTTCTCGGCCCTGGGCCCGTACTTCTTGCGCAGGGCTTCTATCTCGCTTACGTCGGCCTGGTCGAAGTGGGTGACCATGGGAATGGTGCTCCAGGCCTGGCTCATCGAGCGCACCGTGGCCCGACGGACGCCCGACATGGCCTCGCGGCGGGTGGGGCCGAACTTGCTGAAGTCGGGCAGGGTGGGGGCGGGGAGGGCGACGGGAGCCGCAGGGGCCACGCCGCCTTCGGCGTAGCGGCGCACGTCAGCTTCGGAGATGCGGTAGGCCGGCCCGGAGCCGACCACCTGTAGCAGATCCACGCCCAGTTCCCGCGCTAGCCTGCGTACCGAGGGAGCTGCCGGGATCAGCCTGCGCGTCCCGGTGGGCTGAACCGGAGCGGGTTGGGGGCTGGGGGGCTTGGCTGGAGTGGATGCGGGCTGGGGCGCGGGTTGAGGGGCTGGGGCCGCAGGCTTGGGTTCCTCGGGCTCGCCCTTGGCGGGTGCAGGGGCCGCGGCGGAGGCGCTGTCGCCCAGCATCACCACCACCTGACCGCTCTTGACCTCGTCTCCGGGTTTGACCAGCACCTTTGCCACCGTGCCGCCGGCGGGGGCGGGCACTTCCATGACGGCCTTATCGGTCTCGAGCTCGAGGAAGGGTTGTCCGGCCTCGAGCCTGTCGCCTTCCTTGACCAGCACCCCCACCACCACGGCGGAGGCCACGTTGTCGCCTAGCTCGGGCAATTTCAGTTCGGTAGCCATAGTGCTCCTTTCGGTCGCGTCATACGCCGTACGTATAGGGCGCGGCTTTAGCGCTTGTGCGGCGCCTCCCGGTCGGTCTCGATGCCGAGCTGCTTGAAGGCCTCGCTCACGGCCTTGGCGGGGAGCTTCCCTTCGTCCTTGAGGGCCGCGAGGGCAGCCGCGCTGACGTGCTTGGCGTCCACCTCGAAGAAGTCGCGCAAGGCTTCGCGGGTGTCGCTGCGGCCAAAGCCGTCGGTGCCCAGGGAGTGGATGGGGCGCTCGAGGTAGCCCGAGATCAGGTCGGGCAGGGCCTTCATGTAGTCGCTGGCCGCGACGATGGGGCCCTCGGTGGGGTCGAGCATCCGGGCGGCGTAGGGCTTTTCGGGCTTGGCTGTGGGGTTGAGCCGGTTGCGGCGGGCAGTCTCGATGGCGTCGTAGTATAGCGCTTTGTAGCTGGTCACGCTCCACACGTCGGCGGCCACGCCGTAGTCCGCGAGGATCCCGGCGGCCTCGATGACCTCGTTCAAGATGGTGCCGCTGCCCAGAAGCTGCACGCGGGCCTTGGGCCGCTTGAGCTCCGACCGCTTGAAGAGGTACAGGCCCTTGAGAATGCCCTCGCGGGTCTCTTGGCGCGGTTCGGGCATGGGGGGCTGGGGGTAGTTCTCGTTCATCAGCGTGAGGTAGTAGAAGATGTCCTCGCCCTCCTTGTACATGCGCCGCATGCCCTCCTCGAGGATCACCGCCAGTTCATAGGCAAAGGCCGGGTCGTAGGCGAGCATGTTGGGGATGGGCAGGGCCTGCACGTGGGAGTGACCGTCTTCGTGCTGCAAGCCTTCGCCGTTGAGGGTGGTGCGCCCGGCGGTAGCCCCCAGCAAGAAGCCCCGGGTGCGCTGGTCGGCGGCGGCCCAGACCAAATCCCCTACCCGCTGCAAGCCGAACATCGAGTAGTAGATGTAGAAGGGGATGGTGGGGATGCCCCAGTGGGCGTAGGCGGTGCCCGCGGCGATGAAGCTGGCCATAGCCCCGGCCTCGTTGATGCCCTCCTGCAACAGTTGCCCGGTCTTGGACTCGCGGTAGACGGTCACGGTGCCCGCGTCCACCGGCTCGTAGAGCTGGCCCTTGGGGCTGTAGATGCCCACCGAGGAGATCACGCCCTCCATGCCAAAGGTGCGCGCCTCGTCGGGCACGATGGGCACGATGTACTTGCCCACCTCGGGGTGGCGCACCAGCTTGGTGAGCATGCGTACGAAGGCCATGGTGGTGGAGATCTCGCGGCCCCCGCTCCCGGCGTAGAACTCCTCGAAGAAGGAGGCATCGGGGGTGTTGAGGGGGGTGAAGCTGACCTTGCGCGCGGGGATCAGGCCGCCTAGGGCCTTGCGCCGCTCGAGCATGTACCTCACCTCCGGCGAGTCCTGACCGGGGTGGTAGAAGGGGGTCTTCTCGAGGTCCTCGTCCGAGACGGGGATGCCCAGGAAGTCGCGGGCCTCGCGCAGGTCCTCGAGGGTGAGCTTCTTGACCTGGTGGGCTACGTTCTTGGCCTGGGCGGTAGGCCCTAGGCCGTAGCCCTTGACCGTGCGGGCGATGATCACGGTGGGGCTGCCGCGGTGCTCGGTGGCCGCCTTGTAGGCGGCGTGGACCTTCTTCACGTCGTGGCCGCCGCGCGAGAGGGTGAGGATCTCGAGGTCCTCATCGGTGTAGCCCTCGATGAGCTTTTTCAGCGCGGGGGTGTTGAAGAACTTCTCGCGCAGCTCCTTGGCCCCGTAGGCTGCGTAGCGCTGGCTCTCGCCGTCGACGAGCTGCTCGAAGCGCTCCAGTAGCACGCCCTCGGTGTCCTTGGCCAACAGCTCGTCCCAGGCGCTGCCCCACACCACCTTGATCACGTTCCAGCCGTTGCCCCGGTAGACCGACTCGAGCTCCTGGATCACCTTGGAGTTGCCGCGCACCGGCCCATCGAGGCGCTGGAGGTTGGCGTTGATGACGAAGATCAGGTTGTCGAGCTCTTCGGTGGCGGCCACCCGCAGCGCCCCCAGGGTCTCCACCTCGTCCTGCTCGCCGTCGCCCAGGAAGGCCCAGACTTTGGCGCTGGAGCGGGGCTTGAGGCCGCGGTCTTCCAGGTAGCGCATGAAGCGGGCCTGGTAGATGGCCTGGATGGGTCCTAGGCCCATCGAGACGGTGGGGAACTCCCAGTAGTCGGGCATCAGCCAGGGGTGGGGGTAGCTGGTGACGACGCGGCCTGGTCCGGGGGTGAGGTCGCGGCGGAACTTGGCCAGGTCGTCCTCGCTGAAGCGCCCTTCCAGGAAGCTGCGGGCATACACCCCGGGCGACATGTGGCCCTGGTAGAAGACCAGGTCGCGGTCCATCCCGGCGCCGTGCCCGCGGAAGAAGTGGTTGAACCCCACCTCCATCAGCTCGGCGATGGAGGCGTAGGTGGCGATGTGCCCCCCGATGCCCTCGGCCTTCTTGTTGGCCTGCTGCACGATGGCGATGACGTTCCAGCGCAGGATGTTGGCGATGCGCTGCTCGAGCTCGAGGTCGCCGGGGTAGGGGGGTTCGTGGTCGGCAGGAATGGTGTTGATGTAGGGGGTGCGCAGCTTGTAGGGCAGCATCACCCCGTGCTTGTAGGCGTAGCGCTCGAGCGCCTCCACCAGCGCCACCACCCGGTCGCGCCCGGCAGAGCGGAGTACATATTCGAGCGACTCGACCCACTCTTTGGTCTCGAGGTCTTCTAGGGCGATCTGTTCTTCTGCCGAGAGCCTGGCTCTCGCTTCCAGTAGCTCAGTATCCGTGATCACGGTTTGTCCCCCTGGGTTCGGCGGCTGAATCTTTACCGCCCCCAAATCCAGCCACTACTTTATCGCAATTGCCGCTCCGGAAACCCGGACGGGCGGTTATTTACCCAGTATGCCCGGCATGACCCAGGGCAAAAGTCACGCAAGAGAGGATGTTCTGGGGCCGCTTTTAGGAAGGTTTGCAGATGTAAATACGGCGTTTACCTTTCCAGGACGTCATTTGCACCCTATCCACCAGAAGCCTGATCTATAATCGCCCTATGCCCGCTCCCGAGAGCGCCACCGCCGTCGTTAGCGCCGCCCGTACCGATCCGGGGCGTAAACGCGCGGACAACCAAGACGCCGTGGCCCAGGAACTTATGCCCTACGGCGGTATTTTTGTGGTCGCCGATGGGATGGGGGGGCACCGCACCGGGGCCTTGGCGGCCCAGCTCGCGGTGGAAAAAATCTGCGAGGTGCTGCGGGCGGAGAAACCCTTGCCCAAGCGGCTGGTAGAAGCCTTTGAGGTGGCCAACGCGGTCATCTACGAAGCCGGGCAAAAACCCGAGTCGCGCGGCATGGGAACCACCGCTACCGCGCTGTGGCTGGACTTACCCTATGCCCTCATCGCCCATGTGGGCGACTCCAGGGCCTATCTGCTGCGCAAGGGCCAGCTTTCCCAGCTCACCCAGGACCACTCCTGGGTAGCCGAGCGGGTGCGCCAGGGGCTTCTCACCGAGGAGGAGGCCAAGAACCACCGCTGGCGCAATGTCATCACCAACGCCTTAGGCTCGTTTCCCGAGGTGCGGGTGGATTTGTTAGGGGTCAAGGTCGAGCCCGGCGACATCTTTTTGTTGTGTTCCGACGGCCTCAGCGGGGTGCTCGAGGACCGCGTTTTGGCCGAGATGCTGCGCAACCACCCCCCCCATGAGGCCGCCGAGCGGCTGGTCCAGCTGGCTAACGAGTGGGGGGGGCCCGATAACATCAGCGTGGTGGTGGTGTCGGTAGGAGACCACATCCCAAACCTTACCCGTACCTACTCGCCACCGCTCGAGGGTTCCGCAGGCCCGGTTCGGCTGCAACTGGGAGAGGCTATGGAGGTGGTCTCTACCCAGGTCACCGAGCCACCCCGTCCCCGCAGCTTTTGGGAGCGTTGGGGCAACTTGATCTTGTTGGCCTTGTGGCTGGTTACGCTGGGATATGTACTCTTCAGCCAGTTTAGCCGGCCGCTGTCGCCGTAGGATCCACGCTCGCCGACCGAGCAAAACGCGCCTTCCCGCGTGGCGTGGCGGGTGTCCCCCGAGCCTCCGACCAGACGGAGTTGGCCGGAGCCTTCACTACACGTTGCGCCGGCGGCTTACCCTTGGTCGTGCTCGTAGTAGGGTTCGATCGCGCTGGCCCGCAGCCGCCATAGCGAACCCTGAAGGGGAAAGATGATTTGGGGATTGGCGGGTTCGTCGTAAAGGGTGACCTCGAGCCCCTCCCGCTCCAGCAAATCCAGCAGATATCGGATGAAATCGATTTTGGCTTGGCTGGGCGACCCTCTTTCCATCAAAAGTTTTCTTATCAAAAATCTATAAACGAAACGTATACGGGGCACGGGGGGTACTACGAATTCCCGCAGCTCGGCACGGCGCCTCGGAGGGAATCCCGAGAGCGGAATACATCGATTGGGGATTTCTTATAAGCTGGTCCTATGAAGAAGGTAGAGACCCTGCAAGCTCCGGCAGCCATAGGCCCTTACAGCCAGGCCATCGTCGCAGGCGGGATGGTGTTTGTTTCGGGCCAGATTCCCCTGCGCCCTGATGGTAGCCTCGAGACCGGTGACGTAGAAACCCAGACCCATCAGGTGATGAAAAACCTACAGGCCGTGCTCGAGGCCGCGGGGAGCGGGCTTTCCAAGGTGGTGCAGACCACCTGCTACCTCCGCGACATGAACGATTTCGCGGCCTTCAACAAGGTCTACGGCGAATACTTCAGCGCCCCCTTCCCGGCGCGGGCTACTGTGCAGGTAGCCCGGTTGCCCCGTGACGTGGCGGTAGAGGTGGCCTGTATTGCCTTGGTCTGAGCCGGTTTCGCTGGGCGTGCCCATAAAATGTCCCTATGGAGCTGTACGAAAGCTTTAGGGCAGGGGACGTCCGGGCTTTAGCCCGGGCCATCACCTTGGCGGAATCGGGGCACCCCTTAGGGCAGGAGCTGCTCAAACGCTTACGCGGCCACGGACAAGCGCGGGTAGTGGGGCTCACCGGGAGCCCTGGAGCGGGCAAGAGTACCCTCACCGATCGGCTGATCGAGAAAGCGCGGCAGCGTGGGGAGAGGGTGGCAGTGCTGGCGGTAGACCCCTCGAGCCCCTTCACGGGGGGGGCCATCCTGGGCGACCGCATCCGCATGATGCGCCACCACCAGGACCCGGGGGTGTTTATCCGTTCTATGGCGAGCCGGGGAGCCCTCGGTGGGTTGGCCGGGGCCACGGTAGCGGCCTTGGCCCTTTTGGAGGCCTTTGGCTTCGAGCGGATCTTCGTGGAGACGGTGGGGGTTGGCCAGTCCGAGGTGGACATCGCCCGAGTGGCCGACACCACCGTTCTGGTGCTGACCCCTGCCGCCGGGGACGCGGTGCAGGCGTTTAAAGCCGGGGTCATGGAGATCGCCGACGTGTTCGTGGTCAACAAATTTGACCTGCCGGGCGGGGAGCGGATCGTGCAGGAGTTGAAAACCACCCTCGAGCTGGCCCCGGCCCGTCCCGGCGGATGGAAGCCCCCGGTGCTGACCGCCGTAGCTCCCAAGGCTGAGGGCGTGGACGAACTCTTTGAAGCGATAGACAACCACTACCGCCATATTCTCGAGCAGGGTTTGCTCGAGGGGCAGCGGCTGGAGCGGGCCCGCTTCGAGGTGGAGAGCGTGATCCAGGAGTGGGGTCGTCGCAGGACCCGCGAGGGCCAGGGCCTCATCGAGCAAGTGGCCCACGGGGGCCTCACTCCGGAGGAAGCCGCTCAGCAATTGCTCTTTACCAAAAGCTGAAGCCGAGGGCCTAGAAGCCCTTGAGTTTTTCTCGCAGGGCCGCCGCCCGTTCGCGCAGCGGGATGGCCTGGGGGTGGCGTGCCTCGTGCTCCATGATAGCGAGCGGGTGGATATGATGCCCTGCCGAAGCGACGCCCTGGTCGGGGTTGCCGAAGAGGCTATTGATCAGTTCGAACTCCTCCTGGCTGCGCAAGGACGCATCGCCGCGGAAGGTGTTGAGGTAGGCCAGTTGGAACTCGTACTCGCTGAGGTGGCCTTCTAGGTACAGGTCGAGGAGGCGTTTGTAGACGTCCAAATTGGAACGGCTCGTTCCTTGGTCCGGCGTCGGCTGGCCCGGCTCGGGTAACAGCGCCTTAGCGGGCTCGAGGTTTTCTGGGGTGATGTCCCAGTTGTTGAGCTCGTATAAGGGCTGGCCTTTTTGGAACAGGATGATCTGCGGCGAGTGGTGGACGATGCCGCTGCGCAGAGCGATGTGGTTGGAAGCGGCGCGGTGTTCCACCACCCGGATGACCCCCACCCTTATGTCCTCGTAGGGCTCGAGGAACTTCTGTACATGGCCCCAGCCCTGCATAGTCTTGTGGCAGGTTCCGGCTTTGAAGATGGCAGCTAAAGGGTGTTGGTCGATGAACTGGTCGGCTTCTTCAGGGGTGGTGATCTCTACTATGCGCTCACGCAGGCCCATGCTTGCTCCTTGGCGGGGGTACTTGAAAACACACCCGCCTTTTATGCTAAACGGATCAAGAAAAGCAAACGTTCCCGACAACACGTAGGTTGTACGCTGTACGCAAGACGCCAGACGCTAAACGCGACTTAGGTCATACGTCGTACGTTGTACGTCTTACGCTAAACGCGGAGGACGATCCCCTATCGGGACGGGCGGTGCCCGTACACCTGGGGGACGATCCCCTATCGGGACCGGCAGGGCCGGTACACCCGACGGGTCGGCCCCCTTCGTTCGACGTACGACATGCGATCAGCACAAATCAAGTTACCGGACCAACTAAGCCTGGGTCGCCTCCAGCGAGCGGCTGGGTTTCTCCCAGCGCTTTAGGGCCCTATGTAGCATCTCCCGCTCGTTGGCGTAGGAGAGGCGGCTCAAGGCCACGTGTACCGGAACCCACTCTGCCCCCTCCACTTCGGCCAGCTGTGGCTTGGGTTCTCCAGCCTGATAGCGCATCAAAAAGTAGTGCACTTCCTTGGTGACGGCCACCGGGGTGGCCTCGTCGCGCACGGTAAAGTGGTAGCGAATCCGCCCTAGAGGGGCCAGGATGCGAGCCTCCACACTGGTCTCCTCGCGTACCTCGCGTACCGCGGTCTCGCTGTAGCGCTCCCCCGGCTCCACCTGGCCCTTGGGCAGGCTCCACACTGCGCCCTGGCGTAGGGTCACCAGTAGCACTTCCAGCCCCCGGCGGCCCACGCGCAGCACCACCCCCCCTGCTGAAACTACCCGACGGCGACTTATTCTAGAGCCTGACTGTGGCTTATGCGGTGAACCCATCGTTCTTTCCTGTACGCACCCCTGGTTGGGGTCTCGTCTGCCGCGAGGGCAGTTCCTCGTTTCAGTATGCCCAAACCTGGGCTTTGGCACAGTGACCTAACACGGGCTGCATCCTCGCCTGATGCAATAAAAAAAGCCACCTCGAGGGAGGTGGCTTTTACGAACCGGTCAGGAAGATCAGCCGAGCGTGCGGTCCGAAACCCATAACGGACCGCCATGGCCGCCTTGCGGCGGCGATTGCTCCTTAGAAAGGAGGTGATCCAGGCGCACCTTCCGGTACACCTACCTTGTTACGACTTCGCCCCAGTCATGAGCCCCACCCTCGGCGCCTGCCTGTGGCTACCGGCGACTTCAGGTGAAACCCACTCCCATGGCGTGACGGGCGGTGTGTACAAGGCCCGGGAACGTAT
>NZ_QKOB01000025.1 GCF_003226535.1 Meiothermus sp. Pnk-1
ATCATCAGCCGCTGGATCTGTTTGCCAAACTCAATCACCAGCAACTCCTGCTCGGCTATATTCTTCCCCTCTCCCAGCCGCTCGTACTCATCCACCAACTGATGCATCCGTTCCCGTATTTCGCTCATTCCAACAGTTTAGGCTGTTTGCCTATTTTCAGGACACACCCCTCCACGACCCCTGCCACGTCACAGCCTAGGATGTGGGGTAAGGGAAGTTTGGGGCTGGCGATGCCTTTGCGCACCCACACATCCAGGTGGTTGAGGGCCACCGCCTTTACCTCTACCCGCACCTCGAGCGGACCGGGCTGAGGGGTCTTGATCTCGCCCCAGCGCAAGACTTCGGGGCCGCCTCGAGCTTCCATCAGTACGGCTTTCATAAGCAGCCTACTTTACCATTCGGGTTCCGGCTTCGCCGGAGAGCACTGCTTCCAGAACTCCTTTGCTGCCTCGAGCGATCGCTGCCCAGGAAGCCCCCTTATCGAGAGCACCCAAAGCCGCTTCGACCTTGGGAATCATCCCGCCGGAGATCACTCCCTGGGCGATCAGGGTTTGCGCCTCGCTTCTGGATAGTTCGGCGAGGCGGCTCGAGGGGTCTTTGGCCTCGCGCAGCACTCCCGCCACGTCGGTCAGGAACACCACAGGCAAGCCCATCGCTCCGGCCACGGCCCCAGCGGCGGTGTCGGCGTTGATGTTGAGCGGGCCCTGGCTGTCGAGGCCGATGGGGGCAATGAGCGGGGTCAGACCCAGGCTCAATAGCTGCTCGAGCACCTGGGTGTTGACCCGGCTGACCTCACCGACCCGCCCCAGTTCGGGCTCGAGCGGCTCCGCCTCGATCAGGCCCGCGTCGCGCCCGCTGAGGGCCAGGGCGGGTCGCCCCCGCTGGGTGAGGCTGTGGGCAAGACTCTTTCCCAGGGTGGTGAGCACCATCTCCACAACCTCCATCTGCTCGGGCGGGGTCACCCGTAGGCCCTTGTGGAAGTAGGTTTCGAAACCCATCCGGTTGAGCCATTCGCCAATGTTAGGCCCGCCGCCGTGAACCAGGATGAGCGGCCCCGGATAGGTAGCGATCTCGTCGAGAAGCTCAGAAGCCCCCTTGAGGCTTCCACCGATTTTGACCAGAAGGGTTGGGCGCATACCAAAAGCATAACCGGGAGGCTCCGCAGGTGAAGCTGACATCCTCCCCGTTCTGAAGAACGGGGGTTCCTACACGGAACTTTCAAGGTTGGAGTCTGTATGAGCCGAAACCCACACCTTTACTCCATCCACCCGGCCCCCAGCGGGGCCAGGCTGACCCGTTGCGGGTCGGGCCGTGTCAGGCTTGGTACGGGCATAGCCCGGCGGCATACGCCGCTCAACCGGCCCTTGGCGCAGCAGTCCAGCCGCTACGCCAGTGCGCTCGTTATCCCGGTACGCCCTGCCCCGCCATGTCGGGGCGGAAAGCCGTCACAGACGGTAGGCGCTGGGTTGCTGCGCATAGAGCCCACCCGGCTATCGCCGCGAAACTACGCCTCGGAGTTTTACCCCGGCAAGGCTAAGTCGTGCCGGGAACCCCATACTCCGACTGTCAAGGTTCGCGGGAACGTCGTTCCCATATACACTGTACCGCAAATCAAGTTTTGGTCCCTTCGCCGTCAGGCGAACACCGAGCGGTCGCACCGCTCTGCGAGCGGCTTCCGCTTTCTCCCCGCATTGAAATTCGGGGCATTCCCGCTAGCCCTTGCGGGCTGAGCCGCGAAAGGGGTTTTGTGAAAGGGGCGGATCTTCTTGACACCCTAAGAGGAGGGTGTTACCCTTTTGAATGCGTTCGCTAGGGCGAACCCTAAATTCGGGCGATTAGCTCAGCGGGAGAGCACACGCTTCACACGCGTGGGGTCGTAGGTTCAAATCCTACATCGCCCACCAAGAAAAAGTCCGGGCAAGGTGACCCGGACTCTTCTTTTTGACACCTTCTGGACTTATGCGGCCTCCACCTGCCCTGGTATTAGCTTTCAGGGTTTTGGTCATCGCTCCAGCTTGAGCAGGCCGGATAAGGCCTTTGAACTTGGAATATCGGCATCCCCGGCGCAACTCCGCAAGGAGGCCAGCAGGGTTTCGCCACGCCCAGTACATCCGCGCCACGCGGAACGTTGGGTCTATCAGGAATGTTGTGTCAAAGACCACCCTCATCACTTTTGGCGGGCCTGTCGTACGGTATCTACCGCCATTTGGGCGGCTTGTTTCTCGCTGATCTTGCTGGCTTTGGCTCCAGGTTTACTTACCTCGGCATCCCAATCTGATAGCTGTACGGCCTCATCTAGGATTTTCTCTAGCTCCTTGACCCACCTGCGCCCCTTGGCTCGCTTGAAGGCCTCGAGCTTTTTACTGATTGCTTCGGGTAAAGCTGTAGCCATGTATTGAGGATAGCATGCCCCGACGCGGCAAAGGCGAAGGCAGCATCTTCCAGCGCAAGGGTGGGGTGTTAGCCCCATTTTTGAACTTTGAGCTTCGGAAAGCGGGCCAGGTGACGGGTGTTGTTGGTGATGATGGTGTAGCCCTTAGCGGCAGCCGAGGCGGCTATAAACAGGTCTCGCAATTCCAAACTTTGGTTCTGCTGTTTGAGGCGAACCTGGGCTTTGGCGGCCATTTCGGCAGCTTTGGCGTCAAAAGGCAGGTGATCTATTCCTGCCAGCAGCGCCTCTCGCTGGGCTTTGCGTTGCCGAGCCTCTTTGCTACGGGAATCCCCCGCAAGGAACTCACCCAACATCAGCTCGTAAAAGGCTACGTCGGAAATGACAACCCGGCTCTTTGGAAGCCGGGTCAGGGTATTCAAGGCAGCAGGCTCGAGGCGGATAGCTGCAATCAAAAGGTTAGTGTCCAGAACGTATTTGCTCATCGAGTGGCTTTGCGGCGATTCGCTTTGTTCAAAGCTTTAGCCAGAGCTTCAGCTTCTTCATCGGTAAAGGAGTCAACGAGCCTTGCAAGCCACGCCTTCATGGCGGGGTCTTTGAATTCGTACTGGTCTAGCGCCCTGCTACGAGGGGTTGGAGGGGCGATTTTGCTTTTGGCTAGAGCCTTGACCGCCATAAACTCAGCATATCACCCTAGGAGATGACATGCCCCGACGCGGCAAAGGCGAAGGTTCACGCCCTCAGAACGGGGTACTAAAGTGTCGCATCGGCAATATCCAAACCGCACCAGTGAATCAACGCAACCCGCAAACCTGGTATTTTCAGGTGTCCCGTCGCCACCAAAAGCATGACTGTGGTTCCCGCGTCAGCCGTGGGCTTAGGAGCGTAGCCGTTCATCCGCAACATCCAGAGCATGGCCGTAAATGCGGTGCGTTTGTTGCCGTCGTTGAAGACGTGGCCTTGCGTGATGTGATAACCCACGGCTGCCACCTTGGTGAAGAAGGTGCGGTAGGCATCCTCGCCTCCCGCGCTTTTCCTGGGGGCATCGGCAGCGCTCTCCAGCGCCCCACGATCTTTGATTCCCGACAATCCACCCGACAACTCAATAACATCGGTATGGGCCTGCAACAAAGCAGCTACCGTGAGGAAGGTATCCCCACGGTAGCGGTAATACAGTTTGGCCATGGGCTACAGCTTAGCCAGGGCCTTCAAAGCTTTGGCGTTTTCCTTGAGCACTTGGGCAAGCACCTTCCTGGCCTGAGCATCACTGGTCACCTTGCCGGTAATGTGACCGGTACGGGCAGCACGGGTGTTTTTAGCCTTCCCGGTAGCGCGCATATTCGCCCTTCCCCTCGTGCTAAGGGTACCACATTTTTCTAGGAGGTACCATGCCCCGACGCGGCAAAGGCAAAGGCAGCATCTTCCAGCGCGAGGATGGCCGCTGGGCGGCTGACTATGGCCCGGACGGCAAACAGCGCAAGCGGTGGGTGTAGGGCGCGGCACAGGTTGGTCGCTCGAGCTGGGGTGCCTTACGGCCTCCGGCATACCTACACCTCGCTGGCTTTCCGGGCCGGCCTCAACCCTAAACAGCTAGCCGACCGCTTGCGCTACCGGGCCCCAGCCCCGCTATCCCCGCGCCCCTCCTTGCCGGGCAGCAGGCCCGGGATTTCGAGGGAGCGGTCTAGAGCCCTAGCGGCTGCTCCGCTAGAGGGTGCTATTGCAAGTGGTTATCGTTTGTAAAACATAAAATCCGACCGGAATACTTGACTTTATTTCCTCCCGGTGCTAGGCTGCGCAGCATGGTGTTGCGCGATCGGGATGGCCTGCTGCGGGCTACGGCCCTGGCGCTGCTGTTTTTTCTCGCTTCGGCTTTTCTCCTGCGCCATCTGGCCGTGAGCGGCCCGTTGGACCCCGAGGCCCACACTGCCCTTTTCTCCCGGGTGCTGGACACCGCCATCCTCATCTTCCGCGAAGGGCTGGAGGCGGTGCTGGTCCTGGCTGCCCTCGCTGCCGGGCTGTTGCGGCGGGACAGCCCGGCCTACCGGCCGCTCCTGGCGGGGGCCGGGCTGGCCTTTGCCGCCTCGGTGCTGAGCTACTTCTTGGCGGTGCGGGTGGTGGGTCTGGCCGAGAGCACCTTCTCTGAGCTACAGGTGCAGGCAGCGACGGGGCTGCTGGCAGTGGGGGTGCTCCTGCTGGTGATGAACTGGTTTTTCCACCGGGTCTACTGGACTGGCTGGATCGGCCTCCACACCCGCAAGCAGGGAGAGCTCCTGCGGCGGGGCGCGGCCGGGGGGCTGTGGCTGCTGGGCTTTAGCGCGGTGTACCGGGAGGGGTTTGAGGTGGCCCTGTTCCTGCAAAACATCCGGCTGCGGGTGGGAGAGGAGGCGGTAGCCTACGGGGCGCTGGTGGGCGTGCTGCTCAGTCTGGCCGTCGCCGCGCTCACCTTCATCTTTCACCGCCGCCTGCCCTACAAGCGAATGCTGGTGTTCACCGGGGCGCTGCTCGGCCTGGTGTTGCTGGTGATGGTAGGGGAGGAAGCTCAGGAGATGCAGCTGGCCCACTGGCTGCCCACCACCCTCCTCCCCCTGAGGATTCCCGATTGGATGGGGGTGTGGTTCTCCCTCTTCCCCACGCGGGAGACCCTGCTAGCCCAGGCGCTGGCGGCGGCGCTGGTGTTGGGCAGCTACCTGAAGGGCCGCTCCAAGGCGGGCTAGGGCTTTCAGCCAAGGGCGCGTAGAAAGAGATCCTCTACACGGCGAGAGCCAGGAGGCTAGCCTCGCCGGGGAAAGTGCGCGACGGGCGTGAGTCTGCTCAAGCAGACTTCCAGAGAACTCGAGCGAGCTAGGCCAACCCTGCGGTTTGGCTTTAGGCCCTACCAGGTGATCTCGTTCGAGATTTGAACGCTTCGCTCACCCGAGCCTTCCCTTCAGGTCCTGCGGGCGGAACGGGCCTGGTTCGGCGATCAGGGCCCGGGCTGCATCGACCTTGCCCCAGGTGTTCCACAACAGCACCCCGCGCACTCGCCCTTCCTCTAGGTAATAGACCACCCCCTCGCGGAAGGGGTCTGTCCAATCGCTTACCGTCTCCAGCCGGGAGTCCAGGATTCCTACCGCCTCGTAGCCCAGCTCGAAAAGATCGGAGTAGAAGAAGGGCAGGTGGTGATAAGGCTCGTGGGCCCCGGCCATATTGCGCCCTACCGCAAGGCCGTGGGTGTTGGCGTGGTCCTCGTGCTCCACCCGCATCCAGGCCTGGAGGGCCGGGTTATAAAAGCGGGCCACGTCCCCCGCGGCGTAGACGTTGGGGGCATCGGTCTGACCCAGCTCGTTGACCACGATCCCGCCCTCCACCCGCAAACCCGCCTGCTGGGCTAGCTCAACGCTGGGGGAGACCCCGATGCCGGCCACCACCCCGTGGACCGTCAGCGTTTGGCCACTTTGCAACCGGAGATTCAAATCCTGCCCCTGCCGCTCGAGGCCCACCACCTCTTCGCCGGGCCGTACCTCCACGCCTTTTTCCCGGTAAAAATCCACCAAGAAGCGGGCCAGATCGGCAGGGAATAACCGCCCTCCGATCCCTCCCTCGGGAAAGATCAGGGTAACGTGCTTGTTGGCGAGCGCTAGCGCCGCCGCCATCTCCGAACCGATGAAACCCCCACCGATCACCGCAAAGGACTCGGCGCGCTGGGCTAAAGCCCGCAAATGCCGGTAATCGTCGTAGGTGCGGTAATAGAGGATGTCCGTGCCACCGAAGGGGAAGCGGCGGGGGGTGCTCCCGGTTGCCAGGAGGATCTTCTCGAAGCCATACACCTGGCCCTGCTCGTCGGTGGCCTGGGAGCGCTCGAGGTCGAGCGCCACAATGCGATGCCCTAGGTGGACTTCGGCAGCCAGGTCATCGGCGTGCCGCCAGATTTCATCCACCGATTGGCCCTTCCACAGCCCCTTGGAAAGCGGCGGACGGTTATAGGGTGGATGGGGTTCGGCGCTTACCATCCCTACCGTACCCACCGGATCGAGTTCGCGGATTCCCCGTAGCGCTGCGTCCGCGGCCATGCCCCCGCCCACGATTAGGTATTGGTAGTCCGGCATGTGAACCTTCCTTTCCCCGACACGGGTTTCCTTTTAGGCTAGCCGGTTTGCTCCTTGGCTACTGGTTTGTCGCTTACCATGCAAGGGCTGGTGGCCTGTTATTTATGCCGACCGCACGTCAGGCGTAGCGCGTCCTACGTCGTACGTCGAACGCAGGGGATCGGTCCCTCGGGTGTACGAGCTTTGCTCGTCCCGACAAGGAATCTACCCCGGGTGTACGGAGCTTGCTCCGTCCCGTAGGGAATCTACCCCGCGTTTAGCGTAAGACGTACGACGTAAGCCGCGTTTAGCGTTTTGCGTACGACGTATGACCTAAGTCGCGTATTGCGTATGACGTACGACGTCTACCAACCCCCCCCCCAGCCCTCCCCTGCTAGGGGAGGGAGCACCCCGCGTTTAGCGTTTTGCGTGGAGTGTAATGCCCATTAAGTTGCCAGCGCATAGCTGCGCGATGGCTCCTTTCATATCGTGGACCGGGCCGGGGTTCACGCGATTTCCACCTCTGGGCTACCCGAGCACGTCCAGGGCCTGCGCGACGCTTAGCGCCACTGCACGACGCGATCGAGCGGATGCCGGTGATGGGGGTAGCCCTCTTCGGCGGCGATGCCGAGAGGCAGCAAAGCAGCGATGGCGACGTGCTCGGGTAGCCCTAGCACTTCCTTTACCTTGGCCGGGTTAAACCCCCCCATGGGGTTGGAGTCATAGCCGTAGGCCTTGAGCAGCAGGGTAAGGTAACCCAGCAAGATGTAGGCTTGCCCGACCCCCCAGGTCTCGCGCTCTTGGTCGCTGCGTGAGGCCCACAGGTTACGGATGCGTTCGGCGCGAGCTGCGGCTTCTGCGGGAGGGAAACCGGGGTGGATGGTTTCCTCGACATGGGCCAGGGTGTCTTTCATGTCGCTATAGATCACCAGCACCGTAGGGGCAGCGCTTACTTGGGCTTGGTTGTTGGCCGCTTCCCGTAGGCGCTCTTTGAGCGCAGGGTCTTGCACCACGGCGATGCGCCAGGGTTGGAGGTTGTTGGCGCTGGGGGCTTTGAGGGCCAGCGAGAGGATCTCCTCGAGCTGTTCCCGGGGAATGGGATCAGGCTTGTACTTGCGGATGCTGCGGCGGCTCTCGGCGGCTTCTTTGACGCTTAGGATATGCTTGGCGACGGCATGCATACGCGAACCAGTGTAGACTTTGTGAAATACTTCGCTGTGGTTTGGTATACATTGTATAGCGCAATGAATTGAATAGCAAAAAGGAGAAGCCGCCAGCCTCAAGGCAACCGCAGGAACCGCTGGTAGGCCGCCTCGAGCCCCGCTAAGGGGCGGGGCCGGTAGGCCTCCGGGGTGAAAGAAGCCCGCACCACCTCGCGCACGCTGCCCGGAAGCGCCCCTACGGCCCGTGCGCCGACCAGCAAGTTGCCGATCAGGGTAGCCTCGGCGGGACCGGCCCACACCTCCCGACCGCTCACGTCGGCGGTGAGTTGGCAGAGCAGGCGGTTTTGTGAGCCTCCCCCGACCACGTGTAGCTGGGGGAGGGAGCGCCCGGTGAGCCGCTCGAGCCCCTCCACCACCCGGCGGTACTGCAAGGCCAGGCTGTCGTAGACGGTGCGGGTGATCTGGGCTTCGCCCTGCGGCAGCGGTTGCCCGGTCTCTTGGCAGTAGGCTTGGATGCGCGCGGGCATCGGCCCCGCAACCTCGTGGGGGAGCAAAAAGCGCGGATCGTCAGGGTTGACCAGCGAGCGGAAAGGTTCGGCTGTTTCGGCCATCGCGGTGAGCTCGGCATAGCTATACTGCTCCCCCCAAGCCTGGCGGCACTCCTGCAAGAGCCATAGCCCCATCACGTTCTTGAGCAGGCGGGTGGTGCCGTCTAGGCCGCCTTCGTTGGTCAGGTTCATGGCCAGCACCTCGGGGTCCAGCAGCGGCTGGGGCAGCTCGAGGCCCACCAGCGACCAGGTGCCGCTGCTGATGTAGGCCCAGGAGTTTCCCTGAGCGGGTACCGCCGCCACCGCCGAGGCGGTGTCGTGGGTGCAAGGGGCTACCACTAGGATCTCCTGGCCCACCTCCCGGGCCACCTCGCCGCGCAACGGCCCCAGGGCTGTCCCTGGGGGCACCGGCTGGGGGAAGAGCCGCCGGGGTAGCCCCAACCGCTGCAGCAGCGGCTCCGACCAACTGCGCGTGCGCGGATCGGCGAGCTGGGTGGTGCTGGCATTGGTCCACTCCACGGCGGCTTGGCCGCACAGCCAGTAGTGCAACAGGTCGGGGAGCATCAAGAAGGTCTGGGCGGCCTCGAGCAAAGCCGGGTTGCCCTCCCGTAAGGCCACCAGCTGGTACAAGGTATTGATCGGCAGGAACTGGATACCCGTGTGGGCGAAGATCTCCTCGCGGGGCAGGTCTTGCAGCACCTGCTGGAAGGCCGCGAGGTGGTGCGGATCACGGTAGTGGCGGGGTAGGCCCAGCAAGTCGCCGTCCGGCCCCAGGAGGGCGTAGTCCACCCCCCAGCCGTCCACGCCCAGGCTCCGCACCCCCGGCGGGGCCTTTTTCAAGCCCTCGAGGATCTCCAGCCACAGCCGGGGCAGATCCCAGTGCAAGTAGCCGCCCAACAGCGCCGGGGTGTTTTTGAAGCGGTGGAGGATCTCGACCTCGAGCCGTCCTCCCTCGAGCCGCCCCAGGGCCACCCGCCCGGACTCCGCCCCCAGGTCCACGGCCAGATGCAAGCTAGCGGACATAGGCGGCAGGTACCCCTCCATCTACAGTAAGCACCCCGCCGGTGGTCTTGCTCGAGGCCGGAGAGGCGAAGAAATACACCGCCTCGGCGACATCCTCGGGGTAGATGCTCACCTTGAGGGTGGTGCGCGCGCGGTAGAACTCCTCGAGCTGGTCCTCGCGGATGCCGTAGGTGGCGGCCCGCTCGGCCCGCCAGGAGGAGTTCCAGATCGAAGAACCGCTCAGCACCGCGTCAGGCAGCACGCTGTTGACCCGGATGCCGTGGGCCCCGCCCTCCTCGGCCAGGCAGCGGGCCAGGTGTAGCTCGGCGGCCTTGGCGGCGGAGTAAGCGGCGGCGTTCTTGCCCGCCGCGACCGAGTTCTTTGAGCCGATGAAGATCAGGTTCCCCCCGATGCCTTGGGTTTTCCACATCCGGAAGGCGGCTCGCGAGACCAAGAAGTACCCGGTCGCCAAGATGCCCAGGTTGCGGTTCCACATCTCCAGGCTGGTCTCCTCGATGGGGGCCGAGGCCGAGATTCCGGCGTTGTTCACCACGATGTCCACCCCGCCGTACTCGAGCACGGTTCGCTCGAATGCGGCCTCGACCGCGGCCTCGTCGGTCACGTCCATCTCCACCGCCAGGGCTTTGCGGTAGCCTCTCGCCTGGCGGATCTCCGCGGCCACGGCCTCTGCACCCAAGGCGTTGATATCTGCGATGACCACGTGAGCCCCTTCGGCGGCCAGCCGGTGGGCGATGGCCTTACCGATCCCTGAGGCCGCCCCGGTGACCAGGGCGATTCGGCCCTCGAGCGCCTTTGGCGGGGGGCGGAGGGAGAGCTTGTAGAGCTCGAGCGGCCAGTACTCGACAGCGTAAGACTCTGCCTCGGAGAGCGAGACAAAACCGCCTTGGGCTCGGCCCATCACCTGGATGGCGCGGTGGTAAAGCTGGCGGCTGACTTCGGCGGCCCAGGCGTCACCTCCGCTGGTGATCATACCTAGGCCGGGGATCAGGATGACCCGCGGGGTGGGGGGAAACATCCGGTCCCCCTCGCTGCGATGGGTTTCGAAGTAGCGGCGGTACTCCTCGGCAAAGGCCTGCACCCCCGCACGGACCCGTTCGAGCAGCGCCTGCTCCCCCTGTTCGGGGGTCCAGTCCAGGAAAAGCGGGACCCGTTTGGTGTGGACCAGGTGGTCGGGGCA
Source organism: Meiothermus sp. Pnk-1 (assembly GCF_003226535.1). Taxonomy (NCBI): domain Bacteria; kingdom Thermotogati; phylum Deinococcota; class Deinococci; order Thermales; family Thermaceae; genus Meiothermus; species Meiothermus sp. Pnk-1. The sequence goes on from NZ_QKOB01000025.1 coordinate 10,365, forward strand.
GGCCGCCCCGACCTGGGAAAGCGCTTGGGCCCCCTCTGCCCCGACAAATGCGAGCACCTCGGGGCTGTCGTCGTAACAGAGTACGCTGGGCCGCTCCCCGCCCATCGCCCCGCGCAGCGTTGGCATCAGCTTTGCCACCAGGCGCTTGCGCTCAGGCTCGGGTAGCGGACTGACCCTCAGGGAGCGGGCGTGGGGTTGCCGGGCCAGATAGGCCTCGGCCTCCCTAACGATGCGCAGGGTGTTTTCGTAGCACTCGCGGGCGGTCTCGCCCCAGGTTACCAGCCCGTGCTTGGCCATGATCACGCACTCTGCTCGAGGGTTTTCCCGCACCGCCTGGCCAATCTGTTTGGAGAGGGTGAAGCCCGGGCGGATATAGTCCACCCAGGCCGCCCGCTCACCGTAGATCTCCCGAACGAGCGAGCGCCCCTGGGGGGAACAGGCCAGGCTGATGATCGCATCGGGGTGGGTGTGGTCCACGTGCCGAGCGGGTACGAAGGCGTGGAGCAGGGTCTCGATGGACTGGCGTGGGCGACCCGGCTCGAAGGTGCAGCGCTCGAGGTAGGCCACCATCTCCTCGTCGCTCATGGCTTCGCGCGCAAACAAGGGCAAGACCTCCGCGAGCTTAAGCCCGGCGAAGCCGTTCTCGCCGATATCGGCCAGGTCCGAGCCCGATCCCTTGACCCAGAGCACCTCCACGACCCGGCCCAGGTGGTCGTGCTCGAGGCTTTTGCAGCTGGTGTTCCCCCCGTACAGGTTGACCAGGCTGCGGTCAGCCCCCAGCAGCCGGGAGCGGTAAGCCAGGGCTGCCAGCCCTTCGCCGGAGGGGGCTTCGGCATCGTTCCACAGATTTTGGGGCATCCTCATTTCCTTTCAGGCAGGGTAGCCGCTGCTGCTGGTAGAGGTACCGCGGCGCTGGATGCGCTGGGATAGGTATTCCCCTCGGCGTAGCGCCTGAATGGGGTCAGGCGGCACCCCCATTTCCTCCCTGACCTCGGCCAGCAGGGGCCGCACGTCGGTTTTGAAGGCCTCCAGCAGTAGGCGGTGGGCCTCGAGCACATCGCCTTGTTGTTGGGCCTGTCGCAGGGCCGGGTAATCTACCAACAGCGCTTTGGCGTAGGCTTCTTGGCAGTTCAGGACCGATTGCAGCATGGCCTCGAGCTTGGGTTCGATGTTGTGGCTCTGGTCGATCATGTAGGCCACGTTCCGGGCAGTTTGGGCGGTCCGGGGATCGTCCGAGTGCTCCGCCGCGACCAGTTCGGTGTAGATGCAAAAGAGTTCGAAGGGGTTGGTGCTGCCCACGATCAGGTCATCGTCGGCATAGCGGCGGGCGTTGAAGTGGAACCCCCCCAGCTTGCCCTCGTCGAGCAAGAACGCCACGATGGCCTCGAGGTTGGTGGCCTGGGCGTGGTGGCCCAGGTCTACCAGCACCTGGGCTTTTTCCCCGAGGGCCTGGCAGTACAGCAAAGCGGCCCCCCAGTCGAACACATCCGTGAAGTAAAAGGCGGGCTCGAAAAACTTGTACTCTAGCAGCAACCGCTTGCCCTCGGGGAGGGCCGCGTAGACTTGCGCCAGGCTCTCCCGCACCCGCCGTTTGCGGCTGCGGAGGTCATCCTGCCCGGCGTAATTGGTCCCGTCGGCGAACCACAAGGAGAGATCCCGCGAGCCGGTTAGCTGCATGATCTCGATGCACTCGAGGATGTGCCGGATGGCTTTACTGCGCACCTTGGGGTCGGGGTGGGCGATGGAGCCGAGCTTATACTCCTCGTCTTGAAAAAGGTTGGGGTTGATGGCCCCGATCTGGAGGCCCAGATTTTGGGCGTAGGCGCGTAGCTGGTCCCAATCCTCCACCCGGTCCCAGGGGATGTGCAGGGCCACGCTGGGGGCGATGCCGCTGAGGCGGTGGATCAGGGCGGCATCCTCGAGCTTCTCCCACACGTTCCTGGCGGCACCGGGGGCGGCGAAGGTCTTGAAGCGGGTCCCCGAGTTGCCATACCCCCAGCTCGGGGTCTCGATCCGCTGGCGCTTTAAGGCCTCGCGGACAGATAGGGATACCTGAGCCATACTCACCCCTCGTCCTGGGGAAACCCCATCACGCTCAGAAAGGCCATATTGGCTTGGGTCACGTCCAGGCGGCTGTACTGGACTACGATGGGCACGCTCGAGCGCACCCGCAGGGCGTAGGGTACCTCGCGGGGTATCTCGAAGCCCGAGAGCATCTCCGGCCTATCCATTCGCAGGTGCAGACAGCGCTTGGGAGGGAGCCGAACCTCGAGGCCTTCTACCGGATCCCGGTCCTCGAAGTAGATGTCCAGCCAAACCCGCGCTTCCTGGGAGGTGGTGTTGAGCAGGCACACGCAGTCGTGGCCCACATAGGCTCCCCCCGGCCCCTTCGCCGGGAGATACCCGTCGGGAACGAACCAGGTCCGGGCCCCGCCGTTGGTGCTTGGTTTGGGCATGGTCGTTCTGGGGTGGGGGCGCAGCGCGCCCCCATCGGAGCTAGAAGTTGAACTTGTCGATGTTCTCGGGGGTGAAGATGAAGGGCGGGCCAAGCAGGACCTGCAGGCCCTTATCGTCTTTTTGTACGGTGAAGGTGCCGCGCTTGGTGACGATCTTGTCCCCCTCCTTGAGGCCTTTTTCCACCAGTTGTTTGGCCGCGTAGACCGAGAGGTAGCCCAGGTCGATGGGGTTCCACAGGATCACGCTCTTGATGACCCCGGCTTTCATGAAAGGCTTCATCTGCTTGGGGGTGGAGAGGCCCACCACCGCTACCTTACCGGCCTTGCCGGCTTGCTGCACGGCCTCGGCGGCGCCAGGGAAGGCTACGCTCGAGAGCGCCCAGACTCCCTTGAGGTTAGGGTAAGCCTTGAGCAGGTCCTGGGTCACCCGGAAGGCCAGCTGCTGGTCTTCCTCGCTGGGCTTGGTGTCCACCACCTTGAGACCGGGGTAGTCCTTGGCCAGCACCTTCTTCATCTCGGCGATCCAGGCGTTCTGGTTGGGGGCGGTGAGGCTGCTGGTCACGATGGCCACCTCCCCCTCTTTGCCCACTTGCCGGGCCATTTCGTCGGCTAAAGCCTTGCCGATACCCGCGAAGGTGGCCTGGTTGCAGAAGACGTCGCGCACGTTTGCGTCGGCGTCCCAGGTCACCACCTTGATGCCTGCCTTGCGGGCTTTTTCCAACACCGGGGCGATGGCTACGGGGTCGTTGGCGGCTACCGAGATCACATCTACTTTCGCCGTGATGAAGTTCTCGATCAGCTCGATCTGCTTGTCCACCCGGCCCTCGGTAGGGCCCTGGTAGATGAGCCGGATGTTGCCCAACTCGGCGGCTGCTTCCTTGGCCCCTTGCTCGGTAGCGTTGAAATAGTCAATCCCCACCAGCTTAGGGATCATGGCGATGGTGATTTGTTTTTGCGCGAAGCCCACGCCCAGTAGCACTGCCCCAACCGCGATCCACAAACGAACCTGTCGCATATCTCCTCCTGGGTTGCTTTTTTTGCTTATGCCGATAACTTACCTGACGTGTTTGCCCTACAAAGCAGCTTTTCATCACCCCCTCCCTCGCCGCAGCGCCTGGTTGAGGGTCACCGCGGCGATCAAGATCAGCCCGATAAAGACCAGCTGCACGTCGGCATTGATAAAGGCTAGGGTCATGCCATTGCGCACGATGCCGACGATGAACAACCCCAGCAAAGTCCCCCAGATACCTCCCTGCCCTCCGGAGATGGCGGTTCCCCCCAGCACCACCGCGGTGATCGCGTCGAGTTCGTAGCCTACCCCGGCGTCGGCCTTGGCCGTAGAGAGCCTCGAGACGAAGATCACCCCGGCCAGCCCCGACAAAAGCCCGCAGAGGCTGTAAACGATGAGCTTGATCCGGTCTACCGGGAGCCCGGAGAAGCGGGCGGCGGTCTCGTTGTTGCCGATGGCGTACAGGGCCCGCCCAAAGACCGTGCGCCCCAACAGCAGCACGAAGACGAGCGAGAACAGGGCGAAGACGATAAGCTGCACCGGCACCGGGCCGACGTATCCCTGGCCCAGGACGTAGAAGGCCTCCGGATAGTCGCGGTAGGCTTGCCCCTGCGAGATGCCCAGGGCCAGCCCCCGGTAGATGGCGAGGGTCGCCAGGGTAACGATCAAGGGAGGGATCCCTGCGCGGGTGATGATCAGGCCGTTGAGGGCCCCCGCCAGGGTCCCGGCCAGGATGCCCGCCGAGGCCGAGAGCCAAACGTTCCAACCGGCGTGGAAAAGGGCCCCGGTGAGGATCGCGCTCAAGCCCAGGATCGAGCCCACCGAGAGGTCAATCCCTCCGGTGAGGATCACCGCGGTCATCCCTAGCGAGATCAGCCCTGCCTCGGCCACGAAGCGGGTGACTTCGAAGAAGTTGCGCACGGTGAAGAACTGGGGCGAAAGCCTCGACATCACCAGAACAGCCACCACGAGAGCCCCCAGCAGCACGAGCTCGGCTGCGCTCAGGCGGGGGCGGAGGCGGGAGAGGAGCCTCATGTTCCACCTCGAGCCCGCCTGGAGGCGAAGCGGCGTCGTTGTGCGCGCACCGCGTCGAAAGCTACGGCCAGCAGGATGAATAGCCCTTGCAGGGCCTGTTCCCAGTAGGCGCTGATGCGCAAAAAGGTGAGGGCGGTCCCGGTCACCCCTACCAGGAGCGCTCCCAGCGCCACCCCTAGCACGGTGCCCGAGCCCCCGAAGACGTTGACCCCCCCCACCACCACCGCGGTGATGACCAAAAACTCGAAGCCCTGGCCGGTGTTGGACTGGATGGTGGAGAAGCGGGTGGCGTAGAACATGGTGGCCAAGCCCACCAGTGCCCCGCAGGCCACAAAGGCGCTGGCCTGCACGAAGGGCACCCGGATCCCGGAGAGCCGGGCAGCTTCAGGGTTGGAGCCCACCGCGTAAAGCGCCCGGCCCCAGGGGGTCGAGGAGAGCACCCAAGCCCCTAGGAGGAGCACCAGGGCCAGGGCCCAGATGGGGTAGGGGATACCCAGGAAAGTCCCCAGACCCACCCTGCGGAAGTCTTCGGGGAGCTGATAGATCCAGGCTCCTTTGGTGAAGTAGATTAAAGCTCCCCGGAAGACCGAGAGGGTCCCCAGGGTCACGATGATCGAGTGGATCTTGAAGCGGGTCACCAGCAGGCCGTTGACCAAGCCCAGCGCGGCCCCCGCGCCGATCGAGATGAGGAACACCGCTCCCAGCGGCAGCCCGGCTTTGCTGGCGGTGGCGGCCAGGGTGGAGCAGATGGAAAGGATGGCCCCCACCGAGATGTCGATCTGGCCGGTGAGGATCACCATCATCATGCCCAAAGCGGCGATGGCCACGTAGGAGATGTTGACCAGGATGTCCTTGAAGTTCCCCAAGCTGAAGAAGCTGGGGGCGGCCGCCAGCAGCACCCCCGCCAGCGCCAGCAGGAACACCGCGATGGAGATCTGGCGTCCGCGGTCAACGTACATGCGCTTCCTCCAGCAGCCCGGTCGCCGCGCGCATCACCACATCTGGGGCCGAGCCTCGAGGCAGCCGTGCCACGATCTTTCCGCGGTGCATTACCAACAGCCGGTCGGCCATCCCCAGCACCTCCGGTAAATCCGAGGAGATCATCAGAATGCCCATTCCCTGACCCACCAGCCGGTCCATCCATTGATGGATCTCGGCCTTGGCCCCCACATCCACCCCCTGGGTGGGTTCGTCGAGGATGAGCACCCGAGGCTTGGTGGCCAACCACTTGCCCAGCACCACCTTTTGCTGGTTGCCCCCGGAGAGGCTGGCCACGGGCAACTCGGGGCGTGGGGGCCTGAGTTGCAGCGCCTGGATAAAGCGTTCGGCGATCGAGAGTTCTCTGGCTTCGTCGAGGAAGCCTCCCCGCTGGAGGTCTCGTAGCACCGCCAGGGTCATATTGGCCCGTACGCTCATGGCCAAGATGGCTCCCTGGCGGCTGCGGTCCTCCGGCAGAAGCGCCAACCCCCTGCGCACCGCCGCCCAGGGCCGCGGTGGCAGCGGCTCGCCCAAGAGCCGCACCGTGCCCGCGTCGTAGGGGTCAATGCCGAAGATAGCCCGCGCCACCTCGCTGCGCCCCGAGCCCACCAGCCCGGCCAGCCCCACGATCTCGCCCTCGTGCACCTCGAGGTCAACCCCCGCGAAGGCCCCGGCGCGGCTCAGACCTCGCACTTCCAGCAACACCTTCCCGGGCGGGCGGTGGGTTCTGGGGTAGAGGTTCTGCAGCTCCCGACCCACCAAGCGCTGGATGAGCCAGTCCTGGCTGATGCTGCTCACCTGCTCGCTGCCCACCCGCTCGCCGTCGCGCAGTACCGTGACTCGGTCCGCCACCCGGAAGACCTCCTCGAGCCGGTGCGAGATGTAGATGATCGCCACCCCCTTTTCGCGCAGCCCTTGGATGATCCCGAAAAGCCGCCCTACGTCGTCGGCGGTGAGGGCGGCGGTGGCCTCGTCCATCACCAGGATGCGGGCTTTTTGGACCAAGGCCTTGGCGATCTCTACCAGCTGGGCATAGGCCTTGCCCAAGTCGCCCAGCCGGGCGGTGAGCGGCAACTCCACCCCGAGCTGAGCGAAGACCTCTTGGGCCTGCCGTCGCATGGCCCCCCAGTCCAAGCGGCCCCAGCCCCGGCGCGGCTGGTGGCCGATAAAGAGGTTTTCCAGCACCGAGAGGTCGGGGTAGAGGCTGGTCTCCTGGTAGATGGTGGCGATGCCCAGGGCGCGGGCCTGGCGAGGGTCGGCGATCTCCACCTTCCGCCCCTCGAGGCGGATGGTGCCGGCATCCGGCGGATAGGCCCCGGAGAGGATCTTGATGAGGGTGCTCTTGCCCGCGCCGTTTTCTCCCACCAGGGCGTGTACCTCGCCCGGCCGCAGGTCAAAGTTCACGCCCTTGAGGGCCTGCACACCGCCGAAGCGCTTGTGAATCCCCTCCATCTCCAGCAAGGGCTCAGCCACCGGCCACCTCCCAAGCCGCCCCGCTGGCCTCGAGCTCGGCCCGCACCTCCTCAGGAGGACGGATATCGCTGATCAAGAGGTCCACCCCGGACAGCGGCACCACGGTGTGCAAGGCGGTGTGCCCGAACTTGGAGCCGTCCACCAAGGCGATTTTCTGCGCCGCCGCCTGGATCAGCAGGCGTTTTATGGCCACCTCGGCCATCTGCGAGTCGGTAAACCCGGCCCTGAGGGTGACCCCTTTGGCCGAGAAAAAGGTCTTGTCCACGTGAAGCCCCTGGAGGTTGGCCTCGGTCATGGGGCCCACCAGCGAGCGGGCCACCGGGCGGAAAAGGCCGCCTAGCACGAGGAGCTGGGTATTGCCGTCGGCCACGGCCTCGGCGACCAGCAGGCTGTTGGTGATCACGGTGATCTCGCGGCCTTTGAGCTCGCGGGCCAGGTAGACCGCAGTGGTGGAGGCATCCAAAGCCACCGTGTCGCCCTCGAACACCAGCTGCTTGGCCCTACGGGCGATGAGTTCCTTGGCGGCTTGGTGTTGGTACAGCCGCTGGGTGTAGCCCTGCTCGCGCCCCGACTGCTCGAGCAGCTGGGCTCCGCCAAACACCCGCTCCACTAGGCCCCTCGAGCCCAGCGCCGCCAGGTCGCGGCGGATGGTCATCTCGGAGACCCCCAATGCCTCCGCCAGATCCTTCACCGAGGCGAAGCGGCGCGTTTGCAGCAGCTGGTAGATCCGCTCCTGGCGCTCCCGAGGGAGCAGGTTGGGCGATGGGTGAGGCTCGGTCATAACCCCCCAAAAAACAAACAAAAATGAACGGTTTTGCTCACCAAGCATAACGCAAATTCACAAACTTGCGCAAGAGGGTGAGCTTGAGTGCACCGAGTACAGACTGGGCGAGTGCGGAGCGGCGCCCTGCTCGGGCTGGGCCTGGGGCACGCCGAGGGCTTTTCCCGGTTTTTATCTCGGGAAAGCGCCTTAAGATGTCCTATAGCCGATGCCCGCCCAGCCCCTGCCCATCCACGAAGCCCTGCCCGACCTCAAAAAGGCCCTGGCCCGCCACCCTACGGTGATCCTGCAAGCCCCGCCGGGAGCGGGAAAAAGCACGGTGTTGCCGCTCGAGCTGCTGAATGAACCCTGGCTGGGCGGGCGAAAGATTCTGATGCTCGAGCCCCGCCGCCTGGCGGCCCGTGCGGTGGCGGCCCGGCTGGCGGCCCTCTTGGGCGAGGAGGTGGGGCAGACGGTGGGCTACCGGGTGCGCTTCGAGAGCCGCGTGGGCCGCCAGACCCGGCTCGAGGTGCTTACCGAGGGCATCCTGACCCGCCGCCTCCAGCATGACCCCACCTTGGAAGGGGTGGGGTTGGTGATCTTCGACGAGTTCCACGAGCGCAGCTTGCAGGCCGATTTGGGCCTGGCCCTCACCCGCGAGGTGCAGGGGGCTCTGCGCGAGGATTTGCGCCTGTTGGTGATGTCGGCCACCCTCGACGGGGAGTCCCTGAGCCGGGCGCTGGGCAAAGCCCCCGTGGTGACCGCCCAGGGCCGCCAGTACCCGGTGGAACTCCACTACCTCTCGCGCGATCCCGAGGGGCACCTGATCGCCACGGCAGCGGGGGCCGTCGCGCGGGCGCTCGAGCGCCACGAAGGGGACGTGCTGGTGTTTCTGCCCGGGGTGGGGGAGATCCTGCGGGGCGAAAAGCTCTTGAAGGAGCGCCACCCCGAGCTTCGGGTGCTGCCCCTGTATGGCGATTTGCCCCTCCCGGCTCAGCAGGAGGCCATCCTGCCTGACCCCGCCGGGCGGCGCAAGGTGGTGCTGGCGACCTCGGTGGCCGAGACCAGCCTGACCATCGAGGGGGTGCGGGTGGTGGTGGATTCGGGCTTCTCCCGGCTTCCTCGCTTCGACGCGCGGAGCGGGCTGACCCGCCTCGAGACCGTGCGGGTCACCCGCGACTCCGCCGATCAGCGGGCCGGGCGGGCGGGCCGGTTGGGGCCGGGGGCCTGCTACCGGCTGTGGAGCCCGGCCACCCAGGCGGCGCTTCTTCCCCAGCGCCGCCCTGAGATCCTGGAGGCCGACCTGGCCTCGCTGGTGCTCGAGCTGGCCCAGTGGGGGGTGCGCGACGTGTACGCCCTAGCCTGGGTCACGCCCCCGCCCGTGGGGGCGCTGCGGCAGGCCCGCGCCTTGCTCGAGGAGCTGGGCGCGCTCGAAGGGGACACCCTCACCGAGCGCGGGCGGCAGATGCTCGAATGGCCCACCCACCCCCGCCTGGCCCACCTCCTCCTCGAGAGCCAAAGGCTAGGGCTCGAGGCTTTGGCCGCAGACGTGGCGGCCTTGCTCGAGGAACGCGACCCGCTCCCCCGGGAGAGCGGGGCCGATCTGACCCTGCGGGTGGTGGCCTTGAGAAACTGGCGCGCCCGCCGGGGCGATCTGCAAGGGGCCGATCCGGGGGCATTGGCCCGCGTCGAGCGCCTCTCAGAGCAGTGGCGAAGACGCCTCGGGGTGCCCGCCGGGAACGACACGCCCGATCCCTATGCCATCGGCCTGCTTTTGGCCCTGGCCTACCCGGATCGGGTGGCCCGGATGCGCGAGGGAGAGCCTCGGCGCTACCGGCTCTCCGGCGGGCGCGGGGTGCGCCTGGCCGAAGACGACCCGCTGCAGGGCCAACCCTGGCTGGCCGCGGCCCACCTGGACGCGGGAAGCGAGGAGGGGCGGGTCTTTCTCGCCGCCCCGGTGAGGCCGGAAGACCTCGAGCCTTTTGCCCGATCGGTCGAGGTGGTAGCTTGGGATGCTCGAGCCGGGGTGTTGCTGGCCCAGCGCGAGCGCCGCATCGGGGAGGTGGCGCTTTGGGTAGAGCCGCTCGAGCGAATCCCCGAGGAGGAGCGCCTGCGGGTGCTGTGCCAGGTGGTGCGCTCGGAGGGGTTGGACGTTCTGCCCTGGACGGAGAACCTGCGGCAGTGGCAGGCTCGAGTGCTTTCTTTGAGGGCCTGGCGGCCCGAAGAAGCTTGGCCGGATGTTTCGGATGGGCATCTGCTCGAGACCTTAGAAGACTGGCTCGGCCCCTGGCTGGGTGCGGTCTCGCGGCGGGAGGACTTCTCCCGGCTGGACCTGGGGGGGATTCTGGCGGGCCTCCTGCCCTGGCCCCTCCCGGCCCGCCTCGACGAGCTGGCCCCCACCCGCCTCACCGTGCCCAGCGGCTCTTCGATCCGGCTCCGCTACGGCCCCGACGGAAGCCCCCCGGTGCTGGCGGTGCGCATTCAAGAGGTCTTCGGGTTGGCCGATACCCCCCGGGTCAACGAGGGGCGCACCCCGGTTCTCTTGCACCTCCTCTCCCCGGCTCACCGCCCGGTGCAGGTGACCCAGGACTTGCGTAGCTTCTGGGCCAACACCTACCCCGAGCTGCGCAAAGAGTTGCGGGGCCGCTACAGCAAACACCCCTGGCCGGAAGACCCCTGGAACGCTCAGCCCACCCGTACAGCCAAGCCGAGACCGCCATGACGTACTTGCGTTGGAGGCCCCTAAAAAGGTAGCTCGGTTTCCTCGCCCGCGGGCCATGCCGCTTGGCGCAACCGTCGCTCGACCTCGCGCCCGATCATCCGGTGCAGGGTAGTCGCCTGCGCCAGCTCGTCCAGGTCATAATCGCCCTCGGCCAGGAAGTGGCTCATGGCCTTGTAGAGCAGGTGCAACTCGACGGGGGAGGCCTCGAGCAGGAGACGAGCCAGGGCCGGGGTGGGCTCCTCAACCTCCGGGGTCTCCGGTGGCTCCCCAAAAGTCAGGTCCTTAAGCGGTTCGATCATCGTCCCTGAATTATGTCATAAACAGAATAAAATAGATGAGATATGTCGGTGGGGTAGACAGGAGAGGGTATTACGTTATAAACTAAATCAACCAACCCCGATATGTAATGGCGGGGTGGTGAAGAAGGTGGCCCAGACCATCGAGCTCGGCGACTCGGGCGACCGGAAGCTGAAACCTCAAACGGATGAAACCATGAAAAAGCTCGAGTTACCCATCCATCCTAAACTGGAAACCATCCTCGGTTACCCCGGCCAGGCTCCGCGCGTGGTGTTCTACTATGACCCCCACAGCGGGCAATTGATGTACGACGACGGCCTCGAGTCGGGCTCGGCCAATACCTGGGCCTACCTCTTGTGGGCGGCTCACCCCAGCGTCAAGGGGCTCGTCAACCACGCCGCCCAATCCGCCAGCTTCTTCCTGCTCGACCGGCGCGAGCGCAAGATGTACGCCCTGACCCGCGAGGAGGCGCTGGAAGCGCTCGAGGCCGAGCGGGGGGCCTGGCTAGCGGCCCAGCCCGACCCCCTGACCCGGCTGGCTGCTTCGCGCAGCGAACCCGTTTTTAATGCCGCCCAACAACTCATGGCCGAATTTCTGCTGTGGCTGGAAAGCTGCAAAGCCTCGCTGGCCGCATAGCGCGGCACCGCCGCAATCCAGACCTTGGCGCGATCCACGGCACTAGCGGGTAACCTCTGATCCAGCGCCCGTGTCGCGGTCCCTGGCGAGGGCAGGGGGCTAGTGCTTGATTTTTAGGGCATCGTGCGGTCTCGCGCTGGGTGTCGTACGTCATACGCAATACGCAAAACGCCAGACGCTAAACGCGGGGG
>NZ_QKOB01000026.1 GCF_003226535.1 Meiothermus sp. Pnk-1
ATCGGCCAAAGACTCAAGATCACCGGGGCCCACTGGAGCGAATCCGGAGCGAGCGCTAAGGCCCTGGTCCGCTCGCGGTTCTTCTCCCACAGCCCCGTCACACCTTTCCACGCCGTCCGACACGGCGCTTTCCCTACTGCAGCCTAGTTGCCTAAATCCAGGACACACCCGTCGTGGAGGCCGTAGGGCCGGGGGTACGGGGGTTCGAACCGGGCGATGCGGTGGTGCTCAACCCCGGCGTCTCCTGCGGCCGCTGTGAACGGTGCCTCGCGGGAGCCGACAACCTCTGCCCCCGCTACCAGATCATCGGAGAGCACCGCTGGGGCGGATACGCCGAGTACGTGGTGGTACCCGAGGTCAACCTGGCCCCTAAGCCCCCCCAGCTCTCCTGGAAAGAGGCCGCTAGCCTTCCGCTGACCTTTCTCACCGCCTGGCAAATGGTAGTGGATAAGCTCCAGGTCCAGCCCGGCGAGGACGTGCTGGTGATGGCGGCGGGCTCGGGGGTCTCGGTGGCGGCGATCCAGATCGCCAAGCTCTTTGGCGCCAGGGTGATCGCCACCTCGGGCAGCCCGGAGAAGCTCGAGGCGGCGCGACAGCTCGGAGCCGACGAGGTCGTCAACTACAGCGAGCCCGGTTGGAGCCAACGGGTCAAGGAACTCACCCAGGGCAAGGGGGCCGACGCGGTGGTAGATCATACCGGGGCCGAATTCTGGCCCGAGGTCATCAAAGCCACGGCCTGGGGCGGGCGCATCAGCGTATCGGGAGCCTCCTCGGGGCCTCAGGCGACCACCCCCCTCTCGCACGTCTTCTACCGCCAGCTCACCATCCTCGGCTCGACCATGGCCTCCAAAAGCCGCCTCTTCCCCATCTTGAGGTGGGTGGCCCAGGGCAGGCTCAAGCCGGTGGTAGGGGCTGTACTCCCGCTCGAGGCCGCTGCCGAGGGGCACCGCCTGCTCGAGGGCCGCCGGGTGTTCGGAAAAGTCGTGCTCGAGGTTTAAGGACCCAGCCCAAAGTTGGGCGTATAAAATTCCGGGGCGCGGTCTGGTGACAAGGCGGGGCGCTGGCAGCGAGCGGGAGAGTTCTCCCTTTCTCTACCCTTGCACAGCCCGTCAATGCGGGGCAAGCGCGGGAAGGGCCTCGAGGTTGCCGAGCGGCACCGGCCGCTCGTAACGCAGTAGGATACCCCGCCCTCCTACTGCTATGATGGGGGGCGTGAGAATCGCATTGTTCATTGACGGTTCGTATATGTATAACGCGGCCAAGCGGCTCGGCTGGAACGTAGACCATCGCCGGGTAATCGGTCAATTCGCTACGCCGGAGGAACTGTACAACGCCTTCTACTATGCCCCCATTACCGACAGCGAAGACGAACGGCAACAGAAGTTTCTCGACGCGCTGGTCTTCATGGGCTACACGGTGCGCAGCCGCGAGGTGCGGGGAGAGCCCCGCTTCGAGGCCCTGATCGCTACCGACATGCTCATCACCGCCCCTCGCTGGGACCGGGCGGTGATCGCCAGCGGCGCAGGGGAGCTGGCCCACGCCCTGGGAGCGCTGCGGGCCCAGGGCAAAGAGCTGCACCTGCTTGGAATTCCCGAACTCACCGATCTATGGCTAAGAAACCAGGCCGACCACTTCCTGGACTTGCGCGACATGCGCGAGGGCCTCGAGCGCCAAGGCGGTGGGCGGCGGATGTATCCCAGCTATTCCGACGAAACCTCACGCCACGAACCCGAGCTCGAGCGGGAGGCGGGGGAAGAACAAAGCCCTTCGCAAAGCGAGGGCAGGAGGCGGGGGTTATTTGGGAACCTCGAAGACGAGCTCTAGCAACAGGCTGCGACAAGATACATCCGGGCGCAACCACCTTGATAAGGCGGTAACATTCACGGCCTTGGATTTGGCGTAGGCTCGAGCCTGGCATGGCGAGTATCTGGCACAGCGCCCCGATTTTCAAAGGCATTCCCCAACGCGCCTTGCTTGTTCTGCTTGTTCTGGGCTGTATAGCCCTGTTTACCGATCGGCCGCACCCCACACCGCGAGGGGCAGTTCCGGCGTATAGCCTGCGGCAGATCCTCGATAGCCATCCGGCCTTTCGTGCCGAGCCCTCCCCGCGCACGGTTTCCCGCCGCGAAGCGGTGGTGGCCCGCTACCTATCGCTCAAAGCCTCAGCAAGCGCGCTCTTAGGGCCAGAGGCAGGCCGCGCGGTGGCTCGGCTCTTGCGCCTGGAATTCTATAACCAGGCGCAGAAGCAGCGTTCGGCTTTCTCCACCCCCGAAGCGGCCCTCGAGGCCTCCGAAAGCTGGCTAGCGGCCATCGGCGCCCTGCAACGAGGGCGCAAACCCCGTCTCGCCGGCCTTCCCCTCGACTCCTCCGCGGTGATCTCCCACTGGGGCGATCTGCAAGCAGCGGCAAATGCCCTGCGGCTACCGGTAGGGGTGCTGGCGGCCATTGTGGACAACGAGCAATACGGGGGGAACAAGGCGCTGGGGCTCTCGCGGGGCCTGCGCGAGGTGGCCGATGGGTTGGCTCAGGGCTTGGCCGAGACCACCGGCAGCGCCGGCTCCGCCGGGCTGATCTCGCGCACCCTGGGTCTAGCCCAGATGTCCTGGGAAGACGCGCTCAGGCAGGAGGGGCGTTTACGCCATTTCCACGCCTGGGATCCGCGTTGGCCTTTCCCTAAGACCGAGGCCGAGGCCAGGGCCGCCCTGGAAAACCCTTACCTGAACCTGCTGTTTACCGCCAGCCGGTTGCGCGGTTACCTCAACGAAAAGCTCTACCTCTCTCCCCAGGACACCCGCCCCTTGCAAGGAGCCTGGCTGTACTACCTGGGCCCGGCCTGGCATAACTGGCCCCCCGGGGCCGATGAGGCCACCTGGCCCTACGCCTTCCACGCTTTTTTCAAGGGGCTGTTATACCAGGTGGTCTTTAGCGATCCCCGCAAAGCAGCCCTGCTCCCCGGGGCCGAGCTACCTAAACTCACCGCCCCAGGCCCGCTTTGACTTGGCCTCAGCTCCGCTCGAGCCACTCCCTTCCCTCTCCCCGCGGCAAGACCGGCCAGCCCCCTGCGAGTACGAGCTGCTCGACCTCTCGAACGGCCCCAACCGCCCGCTCTACCCACTCAGGCGGGTAGAGGGAGCGCCTGGCCGCGAACTCTTCGGCGTCGAAGACCTGGCAGGTATGGTCGGCCTTGCATTTTACATCCAGCTCGAGGTCATACTGCCAGATTCGTCCCGGTTCAAAGCGGGGAGGGGATTGGATGTTCCAGTAGTACTCGAGCACGTTTCCCTGAGCGTCCAGGTCCGGCCCGCCCGAGTACCAGCGGCCAGCGAAAAAGGCCACATAGGCTTGGTGGTCTACCTTCAGCACGCGATTTTTGCTCTCATGGTGGAATTCAAACCCCAAAGGCATATACACCAACACCCCTTCCTCCCGCACCTCCACCACCTCGGCCTCCCACCAGTAATGAAGACGGTGTTCGGGGTATTTGTAGAACTCGATCCGCAAGCGCTCTTTTGGCCTATATGAAACGACCGCCAAAGCCCCGCCTTCGACGCTCATAGGCCCTCCCTGGTCTCGCCTTTCCATTTTGCGGCCAACGCCAACACCAAGCCCCCACCTGGGAAATCGGTGGGGGCCTGACTAGGCTAGCGCTAATCTACCAGCTCGATCAGCGCAAGCGGGGTTCCATCGCCTCGGCGGACCCGGTCCAGCTTGAGGACGCGGGTATAGCCACCGGAGCGGGAGGCGTACTTGGGCGCGATCTCATCGAAGAGTTTGCGCACCAGCTTGGGGTCGTGCAGGTCGCGCAGCAGCAGGCGACGCAAGTGGTTGCGCTGGGAGACGGCCTTGAGCTCCTCCGGGGTAGCCATGCGCTCGCCTTCCCTTAGGGAGCGGGGCTTACCCTCTTTGTCTAGGGGCTTGGTGAAACGCACCCCCTCGGGCACGCTCAGGGTGGGGGCTTTCTTGGCCGTGTTGATCAGCCTGTCCACAAAACCCACCAGTTCTTTGGCCTTGGGAACGGTGGTAGTGATGCGGCCGTGCTCGAGCAACGCCTTGGCCTGGTTGCGGGCCAGCGCCAGGCGGTGGGCAGAGTGGCGGTTGAGTTTTCTTCCAGAATTGAGGTGGCGCATGTTCTCACTCCTTGGCTCGTGGCTTGGGTTAGAGGCTCACTGACCGCAAGCCACCCGCTGTTAGGGCTTCATCTCCAACCCGTGCTGGGCCAGGATGTCTTTGATCTCTTGCAGGCTGCGCTCGCCGATACCCGGAACCTTCTTGAGTTCTCGTTCGGAGAGGGCCAGGAGGCTCTCTACGCTCTCGATACCCTCTTCCTTGAGGTTGTGCAATACCCGGGTGGTGAGCCCTAGGTCATCGAGGGTAAGGCCGGTAGAAACCGGGGCCGCTGTTGGGGCTGCCGCAGGAGTGGCCGGGGTGGGAGCAGCCACCGCAGCGACCGGTTTCTCCTTCTCTACCCGGATCACCGGGGATTGGTCAAAGAAGGAGAGTTGCTCGCGCAGGATAGCCACTGCACGCTGGAGAACCTCCATGGGAGAGACCGAACCATCGGTCCAGATGCGCAGGGTAAGCTTGTCCAGGTCGGTGCGCTGCCCCAAGCGGGTGTCCTCTACCTGGAAGGCCACCCGACGCACCGGGGAGAAAAGGGCATCCACGGGAATCGAGGAGATGCGGTCTTTGATCCCGTGCTTCTCGGCAGGGACATAACCTACCCCCTCGTCCACCCGCACCTCCATCACCAGACGGGCCCCCTCGCCGAGGGTCGCCAGGTAAAGGTCCGGGTTAACCACTTCGGCGTCGGCAGGAACCTCCAGGTCGCGAGCGTACACCGAGCGGGGCCCCTGGGCCCGCAGGGTGAGGGTCTTGGAACCGGGGGTGTGGAACTTTACCACCAGCTCTTTCAGGTTGAGGATGAGCTGCACCACGTCCTCTTTGACCCCGTTGATGGTCGAGAACTCGTGCAACACGTCTTCGATGTACACGCTGGTGACGGCGGTTCCAGGAATCGAGGAAAGCAGAATGCGGCGAATGGGGTTGCCTAAAGTCACGCCGAAGCCCCGCTCGAGGGGCTCGAGCACGAACTCGCCGTAGTTGCCATCCACCTTGGCGGTAAATACCGGGGCTTTGGTCTTGGTGGTTTCCAAAATCGGACCTCCTTTGGAGGGGTCTTAGGAGCTCGCTCTCGCCTTCCTCCGCATTACCTCGAGTAGAACTCGATCACCAGGTTCTCGTTCACGGGCAGGGCCAGGTCTTCGCGGTCAGGCAGGCGCAAGAACTTTCCGCTCATGGTAGCGGGGTCAAACTCGAGCCAACGGAAGGTCTTGCGGTTTTTGAAGCGCTCGACGTTCTCTTTGATGAAAGGGATATCCTGCGCCCTCTTGCTCACCGAGACGGTATCGCCCTGCTTAACCCGGTAACCGGCGACGTTGACCCGCCTGCCATTGACCAGGATATGCCCGTGGCGCACGAACTGCCGGGCCTGGCGCCGGGTGGCGGCGATTCCCAGCCGAAAGACCACATTATCCAGCCTCGACTCGAGAAGCTGCAAAAACACCGTACCGGTTACGCCCTTCTTCTTGGAGGCTTCCTCAAAGAGGTTACGAAAGGAGCGCTCGCTCATGTCGTAGATGAAGCGCAGCTTCTGCTTCTCGCGCAGCCGCACCGCGTAGTCGGAGGGGCGACGGGCACGCTTTTGGCCGTGCTGCCCAGGGGCGTAGGGGCGGCGATCGAGGTACTTCTGAACTTTTTCGGTTTCGGCGATGTTAACGCCCAGCCGACGGGCGACCTTGACGATTGGACCACGGTAACGACCCATTTTGCTTGAGACCTCCTATGTCTCTCGAGGTTTATCCGCGGGTAAATCCGCGCACCAACGGGTTCCCGCGCGGGTCATGATGAAACCGGGAACCCAAAGTTTCATCACAGCAGTAAGGCATGGCTCCTTGCGTTGTTTCTGGGTTGAGCGGGCACTGGTCAAGGGTCAGGCCGTCTTGCGGAACTTCTTGCGCGGACGGCAGCCGTTGTGCGGCACTGGGGTATCGTCTACGATGCTGCGCACCTGCAACCCCGAAGCCTGTAAGGCGCGAATGGCCTGCTCACGGCCCGCACCCGTACCCCGCACCACCACTTCCACGCTGGTCATCCCGAAGTTCTGCGCCTTCTTGGCCGCGTCCATCGCGGCGAGCTGAGCAGCGTAAGGGGTACCCTTGCGGCTCCCTTTGTAGCCGATGACCCCGCCCGACGACCAGGTCACGGGGTTACCGTCGGGGTCGGTAATGGTTACGATGGTGTTGTTGTAGGAGGCGTGGATGAAAGCCCGCCCCCCGGAGACTTGGCGCTTGACCTTTTTCTTACGGGTGCTTGTCTTCTTCTCAGCCATACTCTCCTCGTTTCGGAGTATCAACTGGCCGTTAAATGAGGTATGCACTCAAACGGCACTGCTTCCTGGTGTTGTGCGTACTGCGTATTGTATATCGCAAAACCCCCACGATGGGCAATCCGCAATACGCCTACTTGCGGGGCGCCTTCTTTTTCCCGGCCACGGTCTTACGGGGGCCTTTACGGCTACGGGCATTGGTGCGGGTACGCTGCCCCCGGACCGGCAGACCCCGGCGGTGACGCAAGCCGCGGTAACAGCCGATATCCATCAGGCGCTTGATGTTCCCGGCGATCTCGGCGCGCAGCTCACCCTCGAGCTTGTAGGTGTTCTCGATGTGCTCGCGCAAACGCGCCACTTCAGCCTCCGAGAGGTCTTTCACCCGGGTCGCGGGGTCTACGTTAGCGGCGGCAAGCGCCTCCTTAGCGCGGGACCAGCCCACCCCAAAGATGTAGGTGAGGGCGACGTCTACCCGCTTGTTACGGGGGATTTCCACTCCGGCAATACGAGCCATGCCTCCTCCTTTCTAGGGCTCTAGCCCTGACGTTGCTTGTGCTTGGGGTTGGCGCAGATCACGTAGACCCGCCCGTGGCGGCGAACCACCTTGCAGTTCTCACACATTTTCTTGACCGATGCACGCACTTTCATGTCTTCCTCCAAGACGTGTTTGCTTCGCAAAGCAACCGCCTTACGCCGTACGTCTTACGCTAGGGGTGGGCCGCGTACGACGTATGGCTACCTCCTGTAGACGATCCGACCCCGGCTTGGGTCATAAGGGGTGATCTCCACCACCACCCGATCTCCCGGCAGGATGCGGATATAGTGCATCCGCATCTTGCCCGAGATATAGGCCAGAATCTCTGGGCCGCTATCCAGCTGCACCCGGAAGGTGGTATTGGGCAAGGCTTCGGTGATCACGCCCTCCGCCCGGATGGTATCTTCCTTCTTCGCCAAGCCGACCCTCCTGTGGTCACCGCGCGAGCACGCCGGGAGCAACCCTTGGGCTTCCCGTAAGAAGCCTCGGCCCCTCCTCGGTGATGGCTACGGTGTTTTCGTAGTGGGCGGCCAGGTTGCCTCTGCCGGCGGTGGCCGTCCAACCATCAGATAATATTACCAGGTTTGTGGGGAAAAGGGTAACCATCGGCTCAAAGGCCAAGGTCATGCCGGGGCGGAGCTTGGCCCCCTTGCCCGGCTCGCCGTAGTTGAGCACCGAGGGATCCTCGTGGAGTTCGCGCCCCACCCCGTGCCCGCTCATCTCGCGCACAATCCATAGCCCGTGCTTTTTCTCCACGAACTCCTGCACGGCATGGGCCACATCCCCCAGGCGATGGCCGGGCTTTAGGTATTCGAACCCTACCCAAAAAGCCTCCTCGGTGACCCGCATCAGCCGCTCGGCCTCGGGGCTCACCTTGCCGATGGCGTAGGTGCGGGCCATGTCGGTGGTGAAGCCTTGATAGGTGAACAAAAAGTCCACCTTGAGCAGCTGGCCCTCCCGGAGGGGCTTCTTATCGGGGAGGCCGTGGACCACCACATCGTCTACGGACATGCAGGTGGCGCTGGGAAAGGGAACGCTGCCCCCAGCCCGGTAGCCGATCTGAGGGGCCCGCCCCCCCTTGGCGCGGATCGCCTCGAGCACGATCTGGTCAAGCTCATAGGTGCTCACGCCCGGGCGAATGTGGGGCTCTAAAAGAGCGAAGATCTCGGTGTGCAGGCGGCCCGTTTCAGCCATCCGCTCGAGTTCCCACCGGCTTTTGATGTTGATGGCCATCAGGAAAGGGCCCCCGCGATACGCTCGTAGACCTCGTCGGGAGTGCCTAAGCCTTCGATGCGGCGCAGGACCCCCGTGCTTTCGTAGTAGCTCACCAACGGCTGGGTCTGCTGGGTGTAGACCTCGAGGCGGCGGCGGATGGTGGCCTCGTTGTCATCGGAGCGGCCCTCCTTGTGGGCCCGCTCCAGGAGGCGCCGGATAAGCTCTTCCTGCTTTACGTCCACCAGCAACACGCCCCGCAGCCGGATGCCCAGTTCGGCCAACAGCTTGTCCAGGGCCTGGGCCTGGGCGATGGTACGGGGGAAGCCGTCGAAGATCACGTGAGGGGTCTCCAAGCTGGCGAGTTCCTCCCGCACCATGGCCAGGATCAGGTCGTCAGGCACGAGGTCACCCCGGTCCATGATGGGCTTGGCGAGCTGCCCCAGCTCGGTGTTCCCGGCCACATGCTCGCGCAGAAGGTCCCCCGTAGAGAGCTTCTTGTAGCCCAGCCCAGAGGCCAGGCGGGCCGCCTGGGTACCTTTACCAGCCCCCGGCGGCCCTAAAAAGATCACTGCGTCTCCTGCCATTTCAGAAGCGGCCCCGTCCGCGGATACGGCCTTTGGTCATGAAGCCTTCGTAGTTCCGCAGCATCAGCTGGGATTCAATCTGGCGCAAAGTGTCGAGGGCCACCCCCACCACGATCAACAGGCTGATGCCGGAGAAGTGGTAGATGAGGGTGGTGACCCCGGTGAGGTTTTGCATCAGGGTGGGCAGCGCAGCCACCAATCCCAAGAACAAAGCCCCCCATAGGGTCAGCCGGGAGACGATGTGCTCGAGAAACTTCACCGTAGGTTCGCCGGGGCGAATGCCGGGGATAAACCCCCCGTACTCGCGCAGGTTCTCGGCGATGCGCCGGGGATCAAACTGCACGGCGGTGTACACGTAGGTGAAGGCTACGATCAAGACCACCTCGATGATGAGCCCGGAGAGGTGGCGCGGGTTGAAGAAGTTGGCGATGGTCTGGAGGGTAGGGTTATCCACCGTGCCGGTGAAGAAGATGGGGATCTGGAGCAAAGCCGCTGCGAAGACGATCGGCACCACCCCTGCCGCGTTGAGCTTGATGGGGATGTAAGTAGCCTGCCCGCCAAAGACCCGGCGGCCCACCACCTTGCGCGCGTACTGCACAGGGATGCGCCGCTCAGACTGCTGCACCGCCGCCATCCCAGCGAAGGCCGCCACCACGAAGGCGAAAAAAAGGATCAGAGCGATCAGGTTGATCTCCCCGGTGCGTACGAGGCCGAAGGTCTGGATGATCTGAGGCAACCAGGAGGCTACGATCCCCCCCATGATGATCATGCTGGTTCCATTACCCACCCCGTACTCGGTGATGCGCTCGGCCAACCACAGCAAAATGGCGATCCCCGCAACCTGGGTCACCACCACCACTAGCCACAAAAAGGGCCCTGGTGACCAGCCGGGTAGCAAAAAAGCCCCGCTTTGCGATCCCAGAAAGGTCGTAGCCAGAAAGAAGCCTTGGACGGCCCCTAGGGCAACCCCTGCGATTCGGGTGTACTGGTTGATGATCCGGCGGCCCTCCTCACCCTCTTTTTGCAGCTTCTCCAGCGACGGGACGATGGTCACCAACAGCTGCATGATGATGGCCGCGGTGATGTAAGGCATAATCCCCAAGGCAAAAATCGAGAAGCGCTCGAAGTTGCCGCCGGAAAAGAGGTTGATGATGCCCAGGGCACTGCCCGCGGGGTTGGTGTTGAGGAAGCTGATGATCTTGTCGTAGTCCACCCCAGGGGTGGGGATAAAGGTACCCAGGCGGTACAGGGCCAAAACGATCAGCGTGAAGATCACTCGAGAGCGGAGCTCAGGGATCAGCAGGGCATCCCGGAAGGCCCGGAGCATCTTAGGCCTCCTTGGAGCCGGACGCGGTGGAGCCAATGACTATGGCCTGACCCCCGGCCGCCTGAATCTTCTCCGCAGCCGCCTTGGAGAACTTATGGGCCGAAACCGTGAGGGCAGCGCTCAGCTCGCCCGAAGAGAGCACCTTCACCGGGTAGCCGGGGCGCACTAGGCCGGCCCGGGCTAACGCCTCGGGGGTGACCTCTCCGCTTTGGAAGCGCCCCGCGATAGCCCCCAGGTTCACCACCTGATACTCCACCCGGGCAATCTCGCCCGGCTGTTGCCCCCGCATGCCGCGCTTGGGCAAACGCATCAGCAAGGTGGAACGCCCACCCTCGAAGCGGGCCGGGTTCTTCAGACCACCGGAGCGCGACTTCTGACCCTTATGACCACGACCCGCGGTCTTGCCGTGCCCGGAGCCGGGGCCGCGGGCCACGCGTTTTCTCTTCTTGTTGGCTCCGGGGTTAGGACGCAGATCGGAGAGTTTCATGATTTGGCCTCCACGATGGTGACCAGGTGGGCCACCTTGCGCAGGTTGCCGCGCACGGCCGGGTTATCCGGCAGTTCCCGCTCGCGGTGCATCTTGGTAAGCCCCAACGCCTTCAACGCATCCTTCTGGTCCTTGGGGTAACCGATGGGGCTTTTGGTGAGCTTAACGCGAAGGGTAGCCATCAAGCCACCTCCGGCTGGGCCGTTTGGTCGGATTTGCGCAAGCGCTTGACATCCTCCCAGGTCTGGAGCTGACGCAGGGCTTCCATGGTGGCGTAGGCGATATTGACCGGATTGCGCGAACCGAGCTCCTTGGTGAGGATGTCGGTGACCCCGGCCAGCTCGAGAATCGCCCGCGGAACCGCCCCGGCAATGACCCCCGTGCCCGGAGCCGCCGGGCGCAGCAGGATGGTAGAGGAGCCCCAGGTCACCTGGATCTCGTGAGGGATGGTACCGCCTTGCAGCGGGACCTCCACCAAGCTCCGGCGGGCATAGTTCTGGGCCTTTTGCACGGCCAGCGGGACTTCCTTAGCCTTGCCCAGCCCCAGCCCTACCCGGCCTTGGCGGTCTCCCACCACCACCAACGCGCCGAAGCGGAAGCGGCGTCCACCCTGATAGGTTTTCGCGGTACGGCGCACCACGATCATCTTCTCTTCAAAATCGGTCTCGGGCATTCGCTACTCCTTAGAACTCTAAGCCACCCTCACGGGCTCCTTCCGCCAAGGCCTTGACCCGACCGTGGTACTTGTAGGCCCCCCGGTCAAAAACCACCTGGGTAATGCCTTTGGCCTTAGCCGCCTCGGCCACGGCCTGGCCAACCTTTTTGGCCACCTCGGTCTTATTGCCGCGGAGGCCTAGGGCCTTGCTCGAGGCCGCAGCCAGGGTGACCCCTCGGGTATCGTCGATGATCTGCGCGTAGATGTGCTGCAAGCTGCGGAACACCGAGAGCCGGGGGCGGCCCGCGTTCCGCACCCGGTTGCGCACCCGGTGCTTGCGGCGGTCAAAAGCGGTGAGCTTGGACATGCTTAACCCCCTTACTTGGTCGTGCCGGCTTTGCCGGGCTTGAGCTTGATGGGCTCGTCGGCGTAGTAGATGCCTTTTTCGTGGTAGGCGCTAGGCTCACGCACGGCGCGTAAGTTGGCCGCGGTCTGGCCCACCAGCTGCTTGTCAATACCCTTCACCAGGATCTTGGTCGGTTCGGGGACCTCAAAGGTGATGCCCGCGGGGGGCTCGACCACCACCGGGTGGCTGTACCCTACGGTGAGCTCGAGGTTCTTGCCGGTGAGCTTGGCCCGGTAACCAATGCCCTTGATCAGCATCTCCCGGGTATAGCCCTCGGAGACCCCCTTTATGGCGTTGGCTACCAGGGTCCGGGTCAAGCCGTGCAGGCTTTTGTGGCGGCGCTGCTCGCTGGGGCGCTCGATCTGCACCAAACCGTTCTCCACCTTGACTTTCATCTCCGGGTCAATCGGCACGTTGAGTTCGCCCTTGGGGCCTTTGACCTTAACGGCCGCGTAGACCACCTCCACATTCACGCCCTTGGGCAAGGTAATGGGTTGCTTACCGATGCGGCTCATTACCACACCTCGCAGATGAGTTCGCCGCCCACGCCCAGCTTGCGGGCTTCGCGGTCCACCAGCACGCCTTTGGAAGTAGAGATGATCGCCATCCCCAGGCCCTTACGTACCACGGGAACCTGCCCTGCGGTGACGTATACGCGGCGCCCCGGGCGGCTCACCCGCCGGATGTGCCGGATCACTTGTTCGCGGCGGGGGCCGTACTTGAGGGCAAGCCGCAAAACCGGTTTGCCCTCTACCTCCACCTTCTCGTACCCCTTCAAGAAGCCCTCGCGCACCAGGATGCGGGCGATTTCCTCCTTGAAGCGGCTGGCCGGAACGTCTACGCTCTCCTTGTACACGATGAGCGCGTTACGAATCCGGGTCAGCATGTCGGCAATCGGATCGCTGTTCATTGATCACTCTCCATTTATCGCTTTCGGCCAAAGCGCGGTATCGGAAGAAGCCATCCGACCGTACGCTTCGCTTAGGTCACCCCTCGCTCGTGGGCGACCTTACCAACTGGCCTTCCCTACCCCAGGAAGCTGGCCCTTGTGGGCTAGCTCGCGGATGCAGATGCGGCACAGACCGAAGTAGCGGTAGACCGCACGGGGGCGGCCGCAGCGCTCGCAACGGGTATAAGCCCGCACGCTGAACTTGGGCGTACGCTTGGCTTTGACAATCATCGAAGTTTTTGCCATGTTACTCCTATCCGCTCGAGAGCGAACCCTTCCAGTCTACTTCCTGAAGGGGAATCCGAGAAGCTCTAGGAGGGCTTTAGCTTCCTCGTCGGTCTTGGCCGTGGTGACCACCGCGATATCCATCCCCCGCACCGCGTCCACCATGTCGAAGGTGATCTCGGGGAAGATGGCCTGTTCACGCAAGCCCATGTTGTAGTTGCCCCGCCCATCGAAGCCATTGGGGTTGATCCCGCGGAAGTCACGGATGCGCGGCAGCGCCGTGTGCAGGAGCTTCTCCAAAAAGATCCACATGCGGTCGCCCCGCAGCGTCACGCGCAGGCCGATGGGCATCCCCTGGCGCAGCTTAAAGTTGGAGATGGACTTTTTAGCCCGGGTCACAGCGGGGCGCTGCCCGGTGATGATGGCCAACTCCTGGCTAGCCTTCTCGAGGATTCGGCTATCGTCCTTAGCCTCCCCTAGCCCCTGGTTGATGACCACCTTGGTGATCCGAGGAGCCGCCCAGATGTTGTCGTAGCCGAAACGCTTGATCAGCTCGGGGCGTACCACTTCGGTATAATGGGTTTTGAGCTGTACGTCCAGCGGCATCGTTTACCTCTTCTCCTGGGTGTCTAGCGATCCCTCACAGTGGACGCAGACACGGATCTTGCTGCCGTTCTCGAGCAGCTTTTTGCGAATGCGGGTGGGTTTTCCGCAGCTAGGGCAAATCGGGCGCACCTTGGAAGCGTGCAGCGGGGCTTCCTGTTCAGAGAATCCCCCTTGTGGGCGCTGGGGAGTGGGGCGCACGGCCTTTTTGATGAGGTTGACCCCCTCCACGATCACCACCTGTTTGGAGGGCAGCACCGCTTTGACCCTGCCTTTTTCCCCCTTGTGGGAGCCCGAGATCACCACTACGGTATCGCCCTTCTTGACGTGAACCTTGCTCTTTTCCATGGCTTCCTTACAAGACTTCGGGCGCGAGCGAGACGATCTTCATGAAGCCCTTCTCCCGCAGTTCGCGGGCCACCGGTCCAAAAACGCGGGTACCCCGGGGCTCCAGCTGGTTGTTGATGATTACCGCCGCGTTGGTGTCGAAACGGATGGCCGAGCCGTCAGGGCGCTTGACCTCCTTGGTAGTGCGCACCACCACCGCCTTGACCACCTCCCCCTCTTTGACCATGCCGCGCGGGATAGCCTCCTTGACCGAGGCCACGATGACATCGCCCACGCTGGCATACTTGCGGTTGGAGCCGCCCATCACGCGAATGCAGGCAATGCGGCGAGCCCCGGTGTTATCCGCCACCTCCAGTTGGGTTTCCTGTTGAATCATGCTCCACCCCTCTCCTTCCGCAGCAGGTAGCGTTCCACCAGGTCCAAACGGCCCTCCTCGATACGCTTGACCACCCGAAAGCGCTTCCTGGCCGAGATCGGACGGGACTCGATAATCTCCACGATGTCGCCCACCTTGTACTGATCGGCTTCGTCGTGGGCTAGGTACTTTTTGGACTGCTTGATGACTTTGCCGTAAAGGGGGTGCTGCATCTGGCGCTCGACCAAGACGGTGACGGTTTTGGCCGCCTTGTCGCTCACCACCACACCGGTTAGGGTCTTCTTCGGCATGTTACTTCCTCTTTTCCCCAAGCACCGTCAGAAGCCGCGCGATCTCCGTCTTGGTCTCGCGGATGCGGTGATTTTTGTCGAGCTGTCCGATCGAGGCCTGGAAGCGCAACTCCATCAGTTCCTTCTTGCGGGCTTGTACTTCGCGCTCGAGCTCCGCCACCGAGAGTTTGCGCATCTCACTGAGCTTCATCGTAGGCATCGCGTCTCACCACCTTGGTCGTGACGGGCAGCTTGTGCCCAGCCAGGCGCAAAGCCTCCTTGGCTTGTTCTTCGGTCACTCCGGCCACCTCAAACATCACCCGGCCCGGTTTGACCACCGCCACCCAGCCCTCGACGTTCCCTTTTCCCTTACCCATGCGAACTTCCAAAGGCTTCTTGGTGAAGGGCTTGTCAGGGAAGATCCGGATGTAGATTTTGCCGCCGCGGCGGAAGTGGCGCACCATGGCCACCCGAGCCGCTTCGATCTGCTGGCTGGTGACCCAGGCCGCTTCCATGGAGACCAAACCGAACTCGCCAAAGGCCACATAATCCCCACCTTTGGTGGCCCCAGTCCGGCGGCCCCGGTGCTGCTTACGGTACTTGAGTCGCTTGGGCATCAACATGGCTTACTCCTCCTTGGCGCCACGCTCGGTGCGCTGCACCCGCACAGCGGGGCGGCGACGCTTGGGGCGACCCTCCCCTTCTCCCTTAGGGGCGGCGGGCCGGGCCGCTGCCGCCTTCTTGGAGCCGATCTGCTCGCCCATGAAGACGTAGACCTTTACGCCCAGCGAGCCGTAGGTGGTCTCGGCTCGAGCGGTGCCATAGTCAAGGTTGGCCCGCAGGGTGTGCAAGGGCACCCGCCCCTCGGCAGCCCACTCGGTGCGGGCCTGCTCGGCCCCGCCGATGCGACCGCTGACCACGATCTTGGCCCCTTGTGCCCCCGACTCGCGAACGCGTTGCACCGCCTGCTTGATGGCGCGGCGCACCGCGAAGCGGCGCTCGATCTGCTCGGCTACCCGCTGGGCCACCAACGGCGCGGACAGGTTGGGGTTGCCCACCTCCTGCACGTTCAACGCCACGGTCTTGCCGGGAAACTTGTTTTGCAAGGTCTCCCGCAGGCGCTTGATGGTCTCCCCGCCCCGGCCGATCACCACGCCGGGTTTGGCGGCATACACCGTAACGGCCACGTTGTCGGCGGCGCGCTCGATGTCGATGCGGGCCAGCCCCGCCGGGGCCAACTCCTTCTCGATGAGGCTGCGGATCTGGCGGTCCTGCACCAAGAGCTTGCTGTAGTCTTTTTTGCCGGCATACCAGCGGGACTCCCACTCGCGGGTGATCCCCAAGCGCAGGCCGACGGGGTTGATCTTATTTCCCATTCTTTTCCCCCACGATGATGGTGATGTGGCTGGTCTTCTTCCGAATGATGTCCGCCCGACCGCGCGCGCGGGGCAGCACCCGCTTGAACACCGGCCCCTCGTCTACATAGGCGGCCTTAACGAAGAGGGAGTCCTCGAGCAGCTCCATGTTGTTGATGGCGTTGGCGGCCGCCGAGTTGAGCACCTTGGCGATGGGGGCTGCGCCGCGGTGAGGGGTGAACTTGAGGATGGCACGGGCCTCCTCGAGCCCTTTGCCGCGAATCATATCGATCACCAGCCGGGCCTTGCGCGGAGAGATGCGGATGTTTTTAGCAACGGCTTTAGCTTCCATCTCTCACCTCACTTTTTGGCCGCGGTAGCCTTGCCCTCTTTGCTGTGGCCCCGATAGGTGCGGGTAGGGGCGAACTCCCCTAGCTTGTGCCCCACCATCTGCTCGGTGATATATACCGGGACGTGCTGCTTGCCGTTATAGACCGCGAGGGTGTGGCCGATCATCTCCGGGACGATGGTGCTGCGGCGGCTCCAGGTTTTGATGACCCGCTTCTCGCCCTTGGAGTTCATGGCTTCCACCTTCTCGATCAGGTGATCATCCACAAAGACACCTTTTTTCAAGCTACGTGGCATGGTTTACCTCTACTTCCGGCGCGAGATGATGAAGCGGCTGGAGGGCTTCCTCTTCCCCCGGGTCTTGCGGCCCTTGGTCTGCCAACCCCAGGGCGAGGCCGGCGGGCGACCACGCGGAGCCCGGCCCTCACCCCCACCGTGGGGGTGGTCTACCGGGTTCATGACCGTACCCCGCACGTGAGGCTTACGGCCTTTCCAGCGGCTGCGCCCCGCTTTGCCGAGCTGGATGTTCTTGTGATCGGCGTTGCCCACCACACCGATGGTGGCGTAGCTCTCCGCGTGAACCCGGCGCAGCTCACCGGAGGGAAGGCGCAAGATCACGTAATCGCCCTCGCGGCCTTGTACCTGAACGCTGGTCCCGGCGCTGCGGGCCAGCTTGGCACCCTTGCCGGGCTCGAGCTCCACCGAGTGGATCACCGTACCAACCGGGATAAACCGCAGCGGTAGGGCGTTGCCCACCGCGACTGGGGCCTCGGGGCCACTTTGTACCTGGGCTCCCACCTGCAAGCCGTCGGGGGCGATGATGTAGCGCTTCTCGCCGTCGGCGTAAAAGAGCAGGGCGATGCGGGCGGAGCGGTTGGGATCGTACTCAATCGCGCTCACCTTGGCGGGGATCCCGGCCTTGTCGCGGCGGTAGAAATCGATGATCCGGTAGCGGCGCTTGTGTCCGCCTCCGCGGAATCGGCTGGTGGTACGGCCCTGGTTGTTGCGCCCACCGGTCTTCTTGAGGGGCCTGAGCAAAGAGCGCTCCGGCTTGTCCTTGGTAATCTCGGAAAAGTCCGCCACCGTGGCAAACCGGCGGGTCGGGGTATAGGGTCTAAATTTCTTTACTGGCATTCACTTACCTCCCACCTGATACGGGCCGACCGAGTTGCCCTGCTTCCAAGTGGATCTTGGCCCCGTCATCGTTGCCGGCTGGCTCCGGAACGCTCGGTCTCGAGGCGTGGGGGGGCTCATCGGTAGGCGAGGGCGCGGCCCACATCTCCTACACCCCATGACCTACCCGCCACCCCTTCTTTAGATCAAGCCCTCCAGGGCCTCGATCTTTTGCCCAGCCTGCACGGTCACAATCGCCTTTTTGCGATCGGGACGCTTACCGCTAAACCGCCCCAGGCGCTTGTTTTTGCCCAGGGTGTTCATCACGTTGACCGCCACCACCTTGACGCGAAACGCCGCCTCAACCGCATTCTTGATCTCGGTCTTGGTGGATTTAGGGTGTACCCAGAAGGTGTAGCGCCCGCTGGCGAATCCCGAGTAGGCCTTTTCCGAAAGCACGGGCGCAAGGATGACATCGTATGGGGTTTTCATGCCTCACCCCCTTTGCCCTGGGAGGCCAGCCGGGCCTGGGCCACTTCCCAAGCCGGCATATCCAGCACCAACCACTCCTGCCTGAGGATGTCGTAGACGTTGAGGCCTTCGGGAGCCAGGGTACGAACCCAGGGCAGGTTGCGCGCAGCCCGGCGGACCAGCTCGTTCGCAGTGACCAGCAGCACGGTCTGGGAAGCGTCCAGGCCCGCACCTTTGGCCCAAGCCAGGAACTCCTTGGTCTTGCCGTTCACCCCTTCAAAGCCCTCGGCGATGAGGAGCTTACCCGCCTTAGCCCGGTCAGCAAGCGCCATGGCGAGCCCCAACTTGCGCACCTTCTTGGGGAGGGTGTAGGAGTAATCCCGCGGCTGGGGGCCAAAAACGGTACCGCCGCCCACGAAGATAGGGGCCCCGTAATCGCCGTGGCGGGCCCGACCGGTGTGCTTTTGGCTGTACATCTTTTTGGTAGTGAAATTCACCATACCGCGGGTCTTGGTAGCGGCAGTCCCAGCCCGGCGATTGGCCATCTGCCACTTGACCACCTCGTAGAGCACGTGGGGGTTCACTTCGGGCAGGGTAGCCTCGAGGTCGCGGGCTTTCTGCCCTTTAGCGGAGAGCACCGAAAGGGTAGCCATCACTTACCACCCCCCTGCTTGGCGGGGGTCCGCACGGTCTGGCGCACCACCACCAAGGTGCCATTGGCTCCGGGGACCGCGCCCTTTACCAGGAGCAGGTTTTCCTCAGGGACCACGTCCACCACCTCGAGGTTTTGCACCGTTACCCGCTCGCCACCCATACGTCCGGCCATCTTCTTGCCCTTGTAGACCCGGCCCGGGGTCTTGCGGTTGCCGATGGAGCCAGGATGGCGGTGTACCTTGTGCGCCCCGTGGGTAGCGTTCCCACCGGCAAAGTTCCAGCGTTTCATCACCCCTTGGAAGCCCCGCCCCTTGGAAGTGCCGGTCACATCCACCTTCTCGCCCGCCGCGAAGATCTCCACGGTTACGGTGTCACCTTCCGGGCTGAAGCCCCGGATCTCCTTGAGGTAACGCACCGGCTCCACCCCGGCTTTAGCAAAGTGCCCCTTCAAGGGTTTGTTGACCCGCTGGGCCTTTTGCGGGCGGAAGCCGAGCTGCACCGCCTCGTACCCGTCCCTATCCGGGGTACGGCGCTGGACCACCGGGCAGGGCCCGGCCAGGATCACCGTCACCGGCACAGCCCGGTCGTTTTTCCAGACCTGGGTCATCCCTATTTTGGTGCCGAGAATCCCCTTCATGATCTACCTGCCACGGTTTTGATCTCGATCTCGACCCCGGTAGGGAGGTCGAGGGTCATCAGGCTCTCGATGGTCTTGCGGTTGGGGTTGTTGATGTCCACCAACCGGTTATGGGTCCGTAACTCGAAGTGCTCGCGGCTATCTTTGTGCTTGAAAGGGCCGCGCAGCACGGTGAAGCGGCGAACCCGGGTGGGCAGGGGCACCGGACCACTCACCTGGGCACCGGTGCGGCGGGCCGTCTCTACGATCTTGGCCGCGGAGGCGTCCAGGCTCTTGTGGTCGAAGCCCCGTAGCTTGATGCGAATCTTGGGCATTCTCCCTCGCCTCCTACTCCAGGATCTTGGTCACGACGCCCGCACCCACGGTGCGTCCACCTTCCCGAATGGCAAAGCGCAGCCCTTCCTCCAAGGCAATCGGCTTGATCAGCTGCACCGTGAAGGTGATGTTATCCCCAGGCATCACCATCTCCACACCCCCCGGCAGCGTCACATCCCCCGT
>NZ_QKOB01000027.1 GCF_003226535.1 Meiothermus sp. Pnk-1
CCGGCGCCTTGTCGATCTGATCGTACGCCTGCACCTCGATGCTCGGGTTCGCCGCCGCCGCAACAAACGTGATCGCCGCCGTTAACGTCGTCTTCCCGTGGTCTACGTGCCCAATCGTCCCAACGTTCACGTGTGGCTTCGTCCGCTCAAATACACCCTTCGCCATGGTTTCCTCCTGTTTGGCTACCGCTCGCTCCAGCTACACGCCGCCCGCAGCGGTGAGCGGGCGGCGCTTAGACAATCCCCATGTTGAGACTCTACCGGTTTGTCGTTCCCTCCCAGGGGCTTACGGCTGCCCTCCACGCCGCTCAACATGGGGCCCCTGATGACTGCAGCTTGGGAGAGAACTTTTCTGGAGCTCGAGGCCGGGATTGAACCGGCGACCTCACCCTTACCAAGGGTGTGCTCTACCAGCTGAGCTACTCGAGCAGGAGCGCCATAAGCGCTCTGGAGCGGGAAATGGGACTCGAACCCACGACCCTCTGCTTGGGAAGCAGATGCTCTACCAACTGAGCTATTCCCGCACATGGCGCTTTGTGCCGTCTGTAGCTGATAGCCCGGCCCAAGTTGCCTCCGGCCCTATCAGCGCGCCTGAGGGCGCTTGGTGGGCAGGGATGGATTCGAACCATCGAAGGCTTGCGCCAACGGTTTTACAGACCGTCCCCTTTGGCCGCTCGGGCACCTGCCCAGACATCATCGAGCACCCATCGTGCAATCCCAGTATAGGAGCCTTTGAAGCTTTGTGGAGCCACCCATCGGAATCGAACCGACAACCTTCCGATTACAAGTCGGGTGCTCTACCAATTGAGCTAGGGTGGCCCGCCTTGCCGAAGCTTGTTCCGATGGCCTGCTCTTGGAGGAGGGGTAGAACCTCGTCCGAGCAATTAGGCTACACCAGAGAATAAGGCCTGTCAAGCAGATTTGGGCGCCGAAAACCCCGCTTTAAACCCGAGCGCCATCCTTTGGTCGCAGTGTAGATTACACCCATGCGTATCACTTCTTACGGCGCGGCCCAAACCGTCACCGGAAGCTGTCACCTGGTCGAGGCCTCGTCTTTAGCCGGTGAATACAAGCTGCTATTGGACTGCGGCGCCTATCAGGGCGCCGAAGATGATCGCAACGCCGAGCCTTTTGGCTTCGAGGCCAGCCGGGTGGACGCGGTGGTGATCTCCCATGCCCACCACGACCACATCGGACGGCTTCCCGTCCTTGTCCGGCAGGGGTATCGCGGCCAAATTTACCTCAGCGAGCCCACCATGCGCTTCCTGCCCGTGATCCTGGAAGACTCCTTGCGTCTGATGACCGAGGAGCACCAAAGGTGGGAGCGCACGGGAAGAAAAGCTCCCGAGCCGCTGTGGGATCAGGACGATCTGAACGAGCTTTACCGGCGGCTCGAGCCCGTCCCACTCCACCAGGAGCTGGCCTTTGGCCCCTTCACGGTTCGGCTGCGAGGCGCCGGGCACCTTCCCGGAAGCGCGTTTATCGAAGTGCAGGAGGGCAGGCAGCGCCTGGTCTTCTCGGGAGACTTAGGCAACCGCAACAAGGAAGTCCTCCCAGATCCCGAGGATCCCCCACCCGCCGAGTTGGTGCTGTGCGAGGGGACTTACGGCGACCGTCCCCACCGGCCTTTCGACGAGACCATCGCCGAGTTCGCCCGGATTCTGAGCGAACACTTGAGCCAAGGGGGCAAGGTATTCATCCCCAGCTTCGCCCTCGAGCGTACCCAGGAAGTGCTATACCACCTGCGAAAGCTCGAACAGCAAAACAAAATCCCCAGCGTGCCCATCTACGTGGACTCCCCCATGGCCGAGCGGATCAGCCAGATTTACCCACAGGTCAAACGCTACTTCAGCCCGGAAGTGCAGGCCCTCTATGAACAGGGCACCGACCCCTTCAGCCCCCGGCAGTTGCGCTACGCGCACACCGTAGACGACTCCAAAGCCCTGAACGAACTATCCGGCCCCTTGGTGATCGTAGCCGGGAATGGGATGCTTTCCGGAGGACGCATCCTCCATCACCTGCGCCACGGGCTTTCTGACCCTAAAAACGCTTTGGTGATCACCAGCTATCAACCCCGGGGCGGCCTGGGGCGGATCCTGCTCGAGGGAGCCGAGCAGGTGCGGATGTTCGGCGAAGAGGTGCGGGTGAAAGCCCAGAGCTACACCCTGGGCGGTTTCTCGGGACACGCCGGACAAGACGAGCTGCTCGATTGGCTCCGGGGGGAACACCGCGTGGCCTTGGTCCACGGCGAACCCGAAAAGCTGCAAATCCTGGCCCGAGCCTTGGGTTCCCGCGGCCAAAAAGCGATGATGGCAGAGTGGGGAAAGCCCATCGAGGTCTGACGCTTCGCCCGGCATGGAGAAGCCCACGGTGGGCTCGGACGTAGCTCCACCCCTGCCATTTTGAGAATCTTTCCCGGTTAGGGAAACACCTCGAGGACGATGAGGTTCAGCCCAGTTCTATCCGGTGGAGCCCCAAAGAGCGTACCATCCCGCTGCACCGGGTCTCGATCCAGTTGCCTACCCTCCCCATCCACCCTTTCCCCCCCGCTCTACCACCCTCCCCTAAGGCGGTAGGGCGGTGTCACCCTGAACCCACCGAAAGCCTCGGGCTTGCGTCACGTGAAGCGTACCTTGTGGGCCTTGAGCGCATCGTCAACCCAAGTGCTCCTGGAGCTTGGCGAGGAGATCGGCAGGCATGCGCACCGCTTTGCCGCTCGAGTCCGAGACCAGGTGCCTGGTAAACCCTTCAGCCAGCAGCTGTTGGCCCCGCCACACCCGGTACTGGTAACGCACCGTACGGGCCGTGACCTCGGTAAGCCAGGTCTCGACCTCCACTTTGTCGCCAAAGCGGGCTGGGCTGCGGTAGGTAAGCCCTAGCTCGACCACCGGGTAAGCAATGCCCCGCCGCTCGACCTCAGGGTAGGGTTGGCCGATGCGCTCGAGCCACTCCACCCGGGCCGCCTCCAACCACGGCACATAGCTCGAGTGGTGAACGACGCCCATAGCGTCGGTCTCGGCGTAGCGGACGGTGATTGGGTGACGAATCCTCATGGTTTCTCTCCAAAGATAAAGGAGTTCGCTGGCCGGGCCGCTGCTGCGGCTTCACTGGCGGCGCCGCATCCGCTGGGCGAGCACTGCGTTTGCCGGGTCTGGAGCCCGCTCCACCCCCACCAAAGACGGCAGGCAGGGGTCTCCGGAACTTCCGCCAAGGTGATGAAGTTTGCTCCTCCCCATCAAGTGCTATCCCGGACCCTAGCCCTCCGTAGCATCCAACTGCTCGACTATCCCGACAAGTTCATCGCACACCGGCTCCACCATCTCCTTGGGACCTTCTACCATCACCCGCACCAAGGGCTCAGTGCCCGAGGGCCGGACGTTGACCCGGCCCCGTCCCTCCAGGCGGGCTTCGGCCCGAGCGATGGCCTCGCGCAGGCGAGGGTGCTGAATGAGGGCCTGTTTGTCGCGCACCCGCACGTTTTTCAGGAGTTGAGGGAACATGGGCAACGCGTCGTGCCACTCGACAAGGTCGCGACCCGACTCGAGCATGGCCGAGAGGGTGAGCACGGCGGTGAGCATGCCGTCGCCGGTGGGGGCGTGGTCGAGGAAGAGGATATGCCCGCTCTGCTCGCCTCCTAGGGTGAGGCCGCTGGCCCTGAGCTTCTCGTAGACGTAGCGGTCGCCTACCGCGGTGCGGTAGAAGGTGATGCCCGCCTCGCGCAGCTTGACCTCCAGGCCCATGTTGCTCATCAGCGTGCCCACCACACCGGGCTCGCGCCGCACCAGGGCGTTGAGGTAGAGGATGTGGTCGCCGTGGAACTCCCGCCCCTGGCGGTCGATGAGGATGGCCCGGTCGCCGTCGCCGTCGAAGGCAATGCCCAGATCGTAGCCCATCTCGACCACCTGGGCCTTGAGAAACTCGGGGTGGGTCGAACCGCAGCCCTTGTTGATGTTGCGCCCGTCGGGGGTGTTGAACATCACGAAGACTTCGGCCCCCAGACGCTGGAAAAGGCGGTGCGCCAGGCGGTAGGTGGCCCCGTTGGCGGTGTCGAGCACGATCTTGAGGCCCTCGAGGCTGCGCCCCTTGGAGGTGAGGAAGTCGAGGTACATGCGCTCGGCCTCGCTGAAGTCGGCTACGGTGCCGATGCCCTCGGTCTTGAGGTCCTGCTCCAGCAGGTGCTCGATCTCGAGCTCCACCTCGTCGGGCAGTTTGTCGCCCTGGGCGCTGAAGAACTTGATCCCGTTGTCCTGGTAGGGGTTGTGGCTGGCCGAGATCATCACCCCGGCCGTGGCCCCGAGCTGCCGGGTCAGGTAGGCCACGCCCGGCGTAGGCAGCACCCCCAGGTGCTCGACCCGCACCCCCTGCGACATCAGCCCGGCGGCCAAAGCAGCCTCGAGCAGGTCGCACGACTGCCGGGTGTCCTTGCCCAAGAGCACCACCGGGCGGGGGGTGTGAGCCTTGAAGTAAGCCCCCGCCGCCTGACCGAGCTTGAGGACGAATTCGGGCGTTAGGGGCGGCTCGCCGGCCACCCCGCGCACGCCATCGGTACCGAAGTATTTGCGACTCACAGCAGATAGTCTAACTGGGGAATGTCGATGGTCGATAGCGCGAGACGCAAGGCGTCATCCTCTACAAGCCCATCAGTGCACCGGGGCGAGAAGCACGGCGAGCTTGTAGCGTCGCCCGGCAACCCCACGCTTGCCGTTATAGCTCAGGTTGCGAAGCATCTCCTCGAGCATAGCGACTTGCTCACCGGTGAGCACCAAATCCAGTATCTTGACAGGGGATCGGGGTAGTCTCGGGAAGTCTTCACCGACGAGGATGAATTCCTCATCTAATTCTTGCTGCCAGTGAGCCACGGCTTGGCGAAGCAATTGCAGTATTTCGGCAGATGCCAATCCCAGAGCCTCTTCCAAGCTCGAGTAAGGTGTTAGGGAAAAGGGTATTCTGAAGTTACGAGCCTTCCGCTCGAGAAAAACCCTACGACCTTGCCGATAACACACCACCAGCAACCCCAACTGTCGCAGCAGCCTGATGTGGTGCCCAACTCGGTTAGGCACCTCCCCGACCTCCCGGGCAACCTGTGCGGAGGTTTTCGGCACGTCAAACGCCAACAGCACCCGCAAACGTGCTGGGTTGAGGATTGCTCGAGCCTGCATGGGCTCTTGGATTACATACTCATCGAGCATAGCTACTTGATGGCGGAGAACCCCATACGGATCACCAGGCGCTCGAGAAAAGCATATCCTAGCGTTCCTAGCGACAAGGAAACTCCGCACACAACAGCAACAGTATCTACATCTGTCGTGCCGCGCACCAAGCCTTGTACTACCGAAAACGGTAGGTAAGAACCTAGAGAACTCATTAGCCAACTGGGCAAAAACGCCCCGGCCAGCACGATGATCGCCATCAAGTTGACCAATGCCCCGGTTTTCTTGAATAAAAGCGAAAATCCGCCCAAGAGCAATCCCGGTCCCAGGCCGGCGAGAAAGGCTACAGGGGTATAAATCCACAAATCAATAAGGGCACTCGGGGGCAGGTGCAGGGGAAAAAGCATCACGAGGTAAACGATGGTGAAGCTGAACAAGGTCCTCACAGCCAAGCCGATTGCTTGAAAAATCAGCGTGGCGATGGGGGGGATGGAGTACAAGTACACCTCCTCCGGCTCCGCCGAGCTGTCTTCTAATGCGCGCTGAGGGGCTTGCAGCGCCGCAAGGATTATGAACGTGATGAATAGGGCGCCTTCGATTCCCCCAACGCCAATCGCGCGCCCCCCTAGCAATAGCAAAGTTAGGAATAATGCCGTAGATACCACGTTGCTTAGGAACACGACCGGATAGCGAATCTCCACCAAAACGCCAAACCGGACGATGCTCCACAAGGCCAGCATCATGTCGCCTCTCCCCTCACCAGCCTCTCTATACCCGAGACTTGCTCAAGGCTCACTAAGCCTGCACCCGTAGAGCGCAGGTAGGATATCGCCTCCTCCAATCCTTCCAAACTGAGCGGTCCTTCAAGGAACTCCCCATCCCACGAGAAGCCTGGAGGTATCGGGATTATCATCTTGGCTGGATTGAGAACCCTTAGACGCACTCGAGCGCTGTAGCCTAGGATGCCCAGCACGTCCGATGGCGCTCCAGAAGCCACCACTCTTCCCCGCTCCAGAACGCTTACCCAACTTGAGATCTTTTCCATGAGTGAAATTTCCTGTGAGGTTATCAGCACTGCCCCCCCGAGCTTGTTCGTTTGCTCGATGAGCTCCAGTAGCAGATCCCACCCCCGAATATCCAGACCCAGGGTAGGCTCATCGAGAAGAAGAACTCGAGGTTTATGCAGAACAGCTCCCGCTAGGATAAGCCGCTGTCGCATTCCCCTCGAGTACCGGTTTACCGGTTCGTTAGCAGGAAGATCGAAGTGGTCTAGCAGGGCCTTAGCACGGTCATGGAGTTCGGCTTTGGGCAGCCCGTACATCGAGCCTTTGAGCGTCAGGTTCTCTAATCCGCTCAGGCGGGGTTCTAGCGCGCGCCTACCATCCAGCAAGACCCCGACCTCCCGCATGATCTGGGTACGCCGCGTGACGGGATCTTTGCCCAGTACACTGACTTTCCCAGTCAGAGTAGGCAACAAGCCTAGGATTAGCCTGAGCAGAGTGGTCTTCCCGGCACCGTTGCGACCTATCAGCGCATGGGTTTCGCCCGGCATCAAGCGAAGACTTACGCCCTCCAGGGCCAGCCTGGACTGACCCTGGAAAGAACGGTAGATGGCACTGGCTTGGTCAATTAGTACTAGAGGAGCGGTCATGAGGCCCAAAGATCAGCCGGTTCAGGGGCAAACCAACACAAAGCTCCAGCCTGCCCACCAGCATCCGAACGGCTTCGGTTCGATGAGCGATGGCACATAACCGTCCACGGTATTCGGTGAGTTGGGCAAAAGCGACTCGGGCCTTTGAAGTTTCATCTTTACCCCCTCATCTGCGACACCTTTTGGGCGTCTTTCAGATTAATTCGGCTACCGGATGGCAGAATCAATGCCCTTTCCTGTCATATCCAAAACTATGCTCCGGACGGTCCACGACCGCCCGGATTCGTGGTTGCCGGCAGGTTTGGCGGTCCTAGCCACCAAGGCGTGGCCTACACCCGCCAGGGTTCTCCAGCCGGGATGGAGGGTGCTCTACGAGCGCCTGGTGGAGCTTGGGTTACCCTTTTTCCCCAAACCCTAGCCCTGACGCACCAGGTGCTCAGCGCCCCAACGCCGTTCCTGGGCCTCGAGCCAGGCCCATATTTCCTCGGCTTTAGCCGATTCGGGGGGAAGCTTCAGGCGCCTGAGCCGGGGGAACTGGCGCAGAAGCTGCTTTCTGGCAAGCTCGAGCGGTAGGGCCTCGGGGTTTGCGGGCTGCCCGGTGAGGTACTCCAGCAAGTCGTAGACCTCCTCCGGCTCCTGGCAGAGCATCCACCCGCTGAGCACGCTGAGGATGGCCCGCAGGCTGAAGCGCCGGGCGGGGGCCTGCCGACCGGATTTGCGACCGTGGCCCAGCGAGTAGGGCATCACACAGGCCACCCACCAGCCCACGAAGACCACCCCGTAAGTGCCCGTGAATATGGTCGCAACCCCGCTCAGGCTCATCAGCATCAGGCCGCCGCACACCACGCCCAGGCTCAGCCCGGCAAACATCACCCGAGCGGGGCTCAGTCCTCCCGCCCTCACGCCAACCTCCTCCACATCCCAACGCTGAACTCTCGCATCCCTAGGCACTCCAAAAAACTCCGGCTCGAGGCCGGGGTTCCAAGCAATATAGCACCGGCGGGGGCCAATGAAAAAGGCAGATGACCTCGAGGCCTATACTGAAAGCCATGCGGCGAATGTCCTTGGAGGAGTACTTCGCCTTCGAAGAAAAGAGTCGCCGTAAGCATGAATTCGTCAATGGCGCCCTCTACGCGATGGCCGGGGGGAGCCTAACCCACAACCGCCTCGCCCTGAACATCGCCACGGCGGCTGCCAGGTTTTCATCACCGACGTAAAGCTCAAGATAGGCGATGAGCGGGTCTACTATCCCGATGTGATGGTCACCTGCGATCCCACCGACAACAACGAGCTCTACGTGCTGCGTCCGTGCGTGCCGATCGAGGTCCTCTCCCCTGCTACACAGCGCACTGACCGCACCGAGAAGCTCGAGAAGTATCTCGAAATCCCCAGCCTCAGGTTGTACCGTACCGGCGTCAGGTCGAGGCCTACGAGCGCGTAAATGACCGGTGGGAGTGCAAAACGCTAAACGAGGGCGGCAGCCTCGAGATCCCCTGCTTGGCCACCCTTTCGCTGGACGAAATTTACCGGGGCATCGCTATTTAGCCTCGAGCCAGTTGTGGCCGATTCCCACTCCTACCTCGAGCGGCACGTCCAGTTCCCATACGTTTTGCATCACTTCACGCATCACCTCGGCCACCTCCTTGGTTAACGGCTCCGGAGCTTCGACGACCAACTCGTCATGGACTTGCAGCACCAGGTGAGCGCCCCTCTCTTTGAGCTTGGGGTAAAGCTTGACCATGGCCAGCTTCATCAGGTCGGCGGCGGTGCCCTGCACCGGCATGTTGAAGGCCATGCGCTCGGCGGCTTCCTTGACGACGCGATTTTTGGACTCGAGGTCCGCCACGAAACGCCTGCGGCCGAACATGGTCTCGACATAGCCGCGTTCCCGCCCTTCGGCCAGGGTTCTCTCGATCCACAGGCGCACCTTGGGGTAGCTGGCGAAGTAGCGCTCGATAAAGCCGCTGGCCTCAGCGTAGGAAATCCCTAGCTCGCCCGAGAGGCGATGGGCACTCATTCCGTAGAGCACGCCAAAATTGATCGTTTTCGCGGCTCGGCGGTGCTGCGGGTCCACTTTCTCCGGCTCGAGGCCGAACATCCAAGCCGCGGTCTGGGTGTGAATATCGCGGCGCTCGGTGAAAACCTTCTTGAGGTTCTCATCCCCGGACAAGTGAGCCAGAATGCGCAACTCGATCTGGGAGTAGTCGGCCACCACCAGCTGATAGCCGGGCTGCGCGACGAAGCCCCGGCGGATTTTTCGGCCCACCTCGGTGCGCACAGGGATGTTTTGCAGGTTGGGGTCGGAGCTCGACAGCCGCCCGGTGGCGGTGGCGGTCTGGTTGAAGCGGGTGTGGAGCCTGCCGGTTTTTGGGTGGATCAGCCGGGGCAGGGGGTCGAGGTAGGTGCTCTTGAGCTTGGACAGCTCACGGTAGTCCAGGATTTTCCCGACGATGGGGTGGAGCGCGCGCATCTCCTCGAGCACGCTCGCCGCCGTCGAGCGCTTGCCGGTGCTGGTCTTCCTGCCCGCGCCCCCAGCCTGTAGCTTGAGCTCGTCGTAGAGGATGGCCTCGAGCTGGTCGCGCGAGTTGACGTTGAAGGGGCGCCCGGCCAGGCGGTGGATCTCGGCCTCGAGGTAGCTCAGTTCCTTGCCTAGCTCCTCGGAGAGTTCTTGCAAGTAGGGCGCGTCTAAGGCTACCCCCCAGCATTCCATCTGGGCCAGCACCGCTGCGAGGGGCTGCTCCACCTCGCGGTACAGCCACCACAGCCGCTCATCGCCCGCAGTACGGGCCCTCAGGGTCTCCCACAGAAGCCAGGCGGCCTGGGCGTGGCTCCCCGGGTCAGCCACCAAATCGCCTGCCCCATAGCGCCGCACCGTGCTGGCCGGTTCCGAGTTGGCCGGATCGTAGAGGTACGCCAACAGCATAGGGTCGTCGCCGGGGGGC
Source organism: Meiothermus sp. Pnk-1 (assembly GCF_003226535.1). Classification (NCBI taxonomy): domain Bacteria; kingdom Thermotogati; phylum Deinococcota; class Deinococci; order Thermales; family Thermaceae; genus Meiothermus; species Meiothermus sp. Pnk-1. The sequence continues at coordinate 9,744 of NZ_QKOB01000027.1, forward strand.
ACATCTATTCCTTCCCTACCCGCCAGCACCGCCAAATCCTTGGCCGCCAACGCTGAGAGCTGGTCAAATCTCCTGAGCTCCTCGAGGTCGGCAGGGCCGCGGTACACCTTGCCGTCCCAGGCCGCGGCCAGCCCGGTCAGCGTAGCCCACATCGGTTGGGCGCGGTCCATGGTGAAGCCCAAAAAAGCCCCTGCAGGAGGGGGCCAGGGGGCTTCCTCGGCGGGTTTGGGGGCTTCGAGCAAGTGCAGGTCGCGCAAAATCGAGCCAAACTCGAGGGCCTCTAACTCCCGGCGCAGGCGCTCGCGGTTCATCTCCCGAACGTGGCAGGCCGGGAAGTCAAGGTCGATGGGCAAGTCGGTGCGCACCTTGGAGAGCCCGTAAGAAAGCCGGATGTCCTCGAGGCTGGCGCGGAGCAGCTCGCGAAGGCGCTCGGGTTTCACCTCCTCGAGGTGAGCGAGCAGGTTCTCCAAACTCCCCCACTCCGCCAGCAGCCGGGCCGCACCCTTAGGCCCAATGCCTTTAGCCCCCGGGATATTGTCGGAAGGGTCCCCGGTGAGCGCCCGGTAGTCAACCCACTGCTCTACCCTTACCCCGTACTTCTCCTCGACCTGGTGTGGCCCTATCACCCCGCCATCGGGCAGCCAGACCCAAACGCGGTCCGAGAGGAGCTGGAAAGCATCGCGGTCGCCGGTTACAATCCGTACTTCGTACCCTTCGCGCTCGGCTTTTTTGGCCAACGTGCCGATTACGTCATCCGCCTCGTAACCGGGAACCTCGAGCCGCCGGAGCCCCATCAGCTCGACGATCTCCTTGATCTTTTGAATCTGCCCCGGCAGGTCGTCGGGGGTGGGGGCCCGGCCGGCCTTGTAGGCTTCGAAGTTGTCGTGGCGAAAGGTCCGGGTGGGCGGATCAAAGACCACGATGACGCAGTGGCCGTCCTCCCTCAAAAGCTTGAGCAGGGTACGAATAAAACCGAAAATGGCCTGCACCCCCTCACCCCGGGAGGTGGTGAGGCGCTCGAGGGCGAAGTAGTTGCGATAGGCTAGGTGGTGACCGTCAATCAACACCACCCGCTCGGGACGGGGTAGATCCTTTTTTTTCTCCGGCTGGGTATCGGGTTCGAATAAGCTTTGCTGCTGCACCTGCCCATTGTACCCGCTTCGTTTTGCCATGAACAGAACGGGGGCCCACACCACCAGCTCCTACCCAAGGGATCTGGCCACGATCCCCCGCGTCTGGGGCATCGGCGTAGGCTACCCGCGCACTAAACCAGCCGGCGGATGGCGGCCCTTCCCCTCGTCCCGTCTACCACAGCCTGGCGGAACTCTTCGAGCCTAGCCTCCTCAACGAGGATCTCGACCTCTAGCCCGGCCTCGCTGTAGGTTTCCAAGACTGGGGCCAAACTCCAACGCTCGAGCAACCCGTACACCTGCCCCGCCATCTCAAAAGGGACCCCAAGCCGTAACCGCACCAGCGGTACGACCTCGCGTTTGCGGGCCTGGCGCAGGCATTCCGCCGCAACCCCGCCATAAGCCCGCACCAGCCCCCCCGCTCCCAGCTTGACCCCGCCGAAGTAGCGGGTCACCACCACCATCACCCCGTCTAATCCTTGCCCGTCAATGGCCCGCAGGATGGGCTGGCCGGCAGTCCCACCCGGCTCGCCGTCGTCACAGAAGCGGTAGCGCAGCCCGATCCGGTAGGCCCAGCAGTTGTGGGTGGCCTCGGGTTCCGCAACGGCCTTCAAGAACCCGAGCGCCTCCTCCGGGCTTTCCACCGGTGCCGCCTTGACGATGAACCGGCTCCTCTGGATGTGCTGGGCAAAAGTACAGGGTTCGGCCAGGGTGATCCTCATCTCGCCTCCAACCCTCCCTGAACTGCCCGGTACATTTCGGAAACATTCGGCTCGTGCCCCGTCCAGAGTTCGAAGGCCAGAGCTCCCTGCCAGACCAACATGGGCAGGCCGCCCAAGGTCCGCAGGCCCTTGGCCTGGGCATCTCGCAACAGTTTAGTGACCGGAGGATTATAGACGATGTCCACCACGACTCCAGACTCAGGCAGCAACCCCTCGGGTAGGGGCGAAGTCTGCGGGTCTTTTAGCCCCACGCTGGTGGTGTTGACGAGCAGGTCGCACTCCCGCACCGCCCCTTCGAGCGAGAACTCCGGCACGAACATCACCCCGAACTCCTCGGCGAGTTCCATGGCCCGGGCGGGGGTGCGGTTGCGAATCCAGATCTCCGCCGCGTGGGGTTTGAGCGCAAAGGCGATCCCCCGGGCTGCCCCACCGGCCCCTAGGATCAACACCCGCTTCCCTCGGTACTCGACCCCAGCCTCCTCGAGGCCCCGCAAGAATCCCGCAGCATCGGTGTTGTGGCCGATCAACCGGCCAGATTCGTTGACCACAGTATTGACCGCGCCGATTGCCCTTGCCTCCGGCGAGAGGCCATCCAGGTGGGGAATGACATGTTCCTTGTGAGGAACCGTCACATTAACCCCGCGAAACTCCCGACGCACCTGAACGAGCCGCTCAGAGAGCCGTTCAAGGGGGGTCTCGAGTAGCTCGTAGGTTCCCGGTAGGCCCAGCCCACGCAAAGCAGCCTGGTGCATCGCCGGAGACAGCGAATGAGAAAGGGGGAAACCGATCAGGCCAAGGCGGATGCTCACGTTCATTAACCCTACCAGAGAAATCCCCAAATCAGGCCGAGCACGCCAAACACGGGGTTGCCACGCGTCACAAGGGGTCATCCTTTGGCGGCATCGTTCCGAAAAGCACGCCAATCTGGCCTCAGCGCTGCCGTAAGGAAAGGCCCAAGTCTACTTGTTTTTACACTCTCGCGGTGGGCTTCCGCATAAGATATACATGGTGAAACGACTTCTGTTCGTTTGGATGGCACTCCTAAGTTTGGGGTTGGCCAAAACTTACGTCATCCCCATTGAGGGCGCTATCGATTTGCCGCTGGCGACCTTCCTCGAGCAGTCCTTAGACCACGCCGAGCGCGAGGGGGCCAGCGGGGTGGTGCTGTACATAGACACCCCCGGAGGGCGGGTGGATGCGGCCATGCGCATGTCCGACCGCATCCTGGCCTCGCCCCTACCCACCTTCGCGGTGGTGCAAAACGCCTTCTCGGCCGGGGCCCTCATCTCGCTCTCGGCCCAGCAGATCGCCATGCTGCCGGGCTCGGAAATCGGAGCGGCCTTGCCCATCCAAGTCACGCCGGTGACCAACACCGCCTCCCCCACCGACCGCAAAGTGATCTCGGCCCTACGGGGCAAATTCCGGGCGGTAGCCGAGGCTCGAGGACGGCCGGTGAACCTGGCCGAGGCCATGGTGGACCCCGAGGTCGCGGTGCCAGGGCTCAAAACCCAAGATGAGCCCCTGACCCTCTCCGCACAAAAGGCCGTCGAGCTGAAGGTGGCCGATTTCCAAGCCGCGAGCCTGCAAGATGCGCTCACCAAAGCAGGGTTCAACCCCCAAATCGAGCGCCTCGAGCCGGGGACCCGGGTCCAGGTCGCCCGCTTTTTGACTGCTCCTACGGTTGCCGCGATCCTGCTGGCCGTCGGAGTCTTGGGGTTGGTCTTAGAGTTTTTCACCCCCGGCACCTTCATCCCCGCCACGGTAGGCCTCCTCGCTTTGGGGCTTTACTTCACCGGCAGCGTGCTGGCCGGCTCGAGCGGGGTAGTGGAGGTGTTGCTGTTCTTCGGCGGCCTGCTCCTGCTGGCCTTTGAGCTATTCATCGCCCCCGGCTTCGGCCTTCCCGGTGTGATTGGAATCGGTCTACTGATAGCTTCGGTGTACCTCACCTTCGGCTCGGAATCGCTGACGGTAGGGGCCTACTCCATCGTAATCTTGGGGATAGGGCTGTTCTTGATCTTCCGCTTCGTGCCCCGCACCCGGGTAGCCAAGGCTTTTGTGCTCGAGAGCTCGATTGACCAGACCGCCCCGCCGCGCAACGAGCTGGAGGCTTTGGTGGGGGCCGTCGGGGTAGCCCTCACCGACCTACGCCCGGCGGGGGTGGCCCAGTTTGGCGAGCGCCGGGTGGATGTGGTGACCTCAGGGGAATTCATCGTGCGGGGCTCGAGCATTCGGGTAGTCCAAGTCGAGGGCCCGCGGGTGGTCGTGCGGGCCCTGGAGAGCTAATCCTTGTTGGAGGTATATAATGGAGACTTTTCTTCCCATCATCTTCGCTGGCTTGGTCCTAATCCTGATCTTCGTCTTTTTCACTTTTATCCCGGTGGGCCTATGGGTCACGGCCTATTTCTCAGGGGTACGCGTCCCCCTCACTAGCCTGGTGGGGATGCGCTTTCGCCGCATTCCACCGAGCCGGATCATCTTTCCCATGATCAAGGCTTTCAAGGCCGGGATTCCAGTAGAGGTGGCTCGCCTTGAGGCCCAGTATCTCGCCGGGGGTAACGTAGACCGGGTCGTCGATGCCCTAATCGCCGCCGAGAAAGCCGGGATCCGCCTTTCTTTCGACCGGGCCGCAGCCATCGATCTGGCAGGCCGGGACGTGCTCGAGGCGGTCCGGCTTTCGGTCAACCCCAAGGTCATCACCTCTCCCATGGTGGCGGGCATGGCCAAAGACGGCATCCAGCTCCTGGCTACCGCCCGCATCACCGTGCGGGCCAACATCGACCGGCTGGTAGGCGGCGCGGGCGAGGAAACCATCGTCGCCCGCGTGGGCGAGGGCATCGTGGCCTCCATCGGCCAATCGGAGGACCACAAGCAGGTGCTCGAGCAGCCCGACCGCATCTCCAAGACCGTGCTCGCCAAGGGGCTCGACGCCGGTACGGCCTTCGAGATCCTCTCGGTGGACATCGCCGAGGTGGACGTGGGCAAGAACATCGGCGCCCAGCTGCGCACCGACCAGGCCGAAGCCGACAAGAAGATCGCCCAGGCCAAGGCCGAAGAGCGCCGGGCCATGGCCGTAGCCGCTGAACAGGAGAACCGGGCCATGGTCGAGGCCATGCGGGCCAAGCTGGTCGAGGCCCAAGCCGCGGTGCCGCTGGCCATGGCCGACGCCCTGCGGGCCGGCAAACTCGGCATCATGGACTACTACCAGCTCAAGAATATCGAGGCGGATACCGACATGCGCGAGAGCATCAGCCGCGCCACCACCCCCGAAGAGGATCAGGGGCCAAGGTAACGCCTTCCCAGGAGAAGCATGCAACTCGATGACCTGATCGGACTGCTGTTCTTCGTGTTCTTTGTGGTCCTGCCGGCCCTGTCGGGCTTGTTTCGGCGGGATCAGCCCCCTCCCGATCTGGACGAGCCGGAGATCCCCCGACCTCGCCCGCAGGCGCGGCCTCAACCCCCCCAAACCTCCCGGCCACCGCGCACCCCGCAACCGGTCCAGCGCCCTGCCCCGCCCGCCCAGCCGAGACCGGTGCAACCTCCCCGCCCTGAACCCCAGCCGCTGAGTGAAGCAGCCCGAAAGCTCCAGATGCCTCCTTCGGCGCCAACCGGAGAACACGCCCGCCAGCAACAGGCAGAGCGGGCCCGTGGACGGGCCCGCTCTGCACCACCTCCCGGGCCAGCTACCCCGGTGAAAAAAGCGACCCCACAACCTTTGTCCACCGACAAAGATGCTATCTTAAAGGGGATGATCTGGCGGCAGATCCTCGAGGAACCTCGAGCCAAGCACTGGCAGCGCAGCTGGGCGGCACGAAGCGCGGGGAGGAGACGACGGAGGCCAGGAGCTTGATTCCGCTGCAATCGCCTCAGGAGGCCCTGGCTCTGTTGGGCCAGGGCGATCGATATCTCAAATACCTCAAAAAGCTGCTTCCGGCCCAGATCCTGGTACGGGGAAACGAGATTCAGCTTTTGGGCACCCCAGAAGCCGTGCAGCTTAGCGAGCAGGTGCTGCGCGACCTCCTGACTTTAGTGCGACAGGGAGCGGAGTTGGACGAAGCCACCTTGGAACAAGCGGTGATGAGCGCCCAAGGCGGCGCTTCGATGCTGCAAGAGTCGAACAGCGCCGCGCTGGGAGAGCTGACCTTGCCGGGCCGCCTCAAACCCAAGACCCCTGGCCAAAAGCGTTATGTGGAAGCCATTTCGCAAAATGATATCACCTTCGGGGTAGGCCCTGCCGGTACCGGCAAGACCTATCTTGCGGTGGCGATGGCGGTGGCCTTCCTCAAAGCCAAGCGGATCAAGCGCATCATCCTCACCCGCCCGGCGGTGGAGGCTGGGGAGCGGTTAGGGTTCTTGCCCGGCGACCTTCAGGCCAAGATCGATCCTTATCTGCGCCCCCTATACGACGCGCTTTTCGACATGATCGACGCCGAGCGCTTCGAGCACTATATCCAGTCGGGAGTGATCGAGGTGGCGCCGCTGGCTTTCATGCGTGGCCGCGCCCAGCCGGTTTACAGCAAGGTGCTTACCCCTCTGGGCTGGCGGGAGATCGGCAGCCTCGAGCCGGGCGACTGGGTGATCGGCTCGAACGGGAGGCCAACCCAGGTGCTCGGAGTCTACCCTCAGGGCAAAAAACCCGTCTTCCGCGTCACCTTGACCGACGGGGCCTCGACCCTGGCCTGCGCGGAGCACCTGTGGGCCGTGCGCACCCCTTCCGACAAGCGCCGGGGAAAACCCGCCCGGGTCCTGCAGACCCAAGAACTCCAGGCTAACCTCAAGACTGCCTACCAGCACCGCTATGAGCTGCCCCTCGTGGCTCCGGTGGAGTTTCCCGCGCAGGATGTGCCGCTTGATCCGTACGCGCTGGGGCTACTGCTGGGGGACGGCTGCTTCACCGGGAAGACCACCCCAACCTTCGCCACAGCAGACCCTGAGTTGGCCCAGGCCCTGGGGGCCGCGCTCAGTCCCTTGGGTGTCACCCTAACCCACAAGTCGGGGCCCGACTACGTGCTCAACCACCGGGACGGGCGAAGGGGTGGGGTGATCGTCGCCAATCCCCTCACCCTGGCGCTGCGGGAGTTGGGCCTCGAGGGCACGTACTCCCACACCAAATTCGTGCCGGAGCGCTACCTGTTCAACAGTAGCGCCGTCCGGCTAGCCGTGCTGCAGGGTCTGCTCGACGCCGATGGCGAGCCGGTGACGCAACGGGGCCGCACCTGCCGGGTCCACTACACCACCACCTCCGAACGCCTGCGGGATGACGTGCTCTTCCTGGTGCGCTCGCTGGGCGGGGTGGCCCGCTGGCGAACCCGCAAGCCGAGCAGGACCAAGGGGCGGGAGATCGGCTACCGTAAGGATGCCTATATCCTCGACATCCGCTTGCCCGCAGGCATCCCTCCCTTCCGCCTCGGCCGCAAGGCACGGGCTTACGCGCAGGAGGGAGGGGGACGCCCCATGCGCTTCGTTAGGGCGATCGAACCGGCGGGCGAGGCCCAGACCGTCTGCATCCGCGTGGCCGCACCCGATCACCTCTACGTGACCGAGGACTTCATCCTCACGCACAACACCCTCAACGACGCGTTCATCATCCTCGACGAGGCCCAAAACACCACCCCCGAGCAGATGAAGATGTTCCTGACCCGGATGGGCTTCAACTCCCGCGTGGTCATCACCGGGGACGTGACCCAGATTGACTTGCCCAAAGCGCAAAAGAGCGGGCTGGTAGAGGCCATGCGTATCCTCAAGGATATCCAAGGCATCGCCATGCTCTACTTCCGCGAGTCCGACGTAGTACGCCACCCCCTGGTAGCCCGTATCGTCAAGGCGTATGAAAATTCCGAAGCCGCCAGCCAGCCTAGCGACGGGATCTCGCGCAGCGAAGACCATGCCCGGCAAGGATAAGCCCCGCAGCGGCACCGTAGACCTGGTCGCCAAACAACCCATCCCTGCCCGGCTGCGCTCGAGGCTCAAGAGATCGCTGGGCAAGCTGATGGCTGAGCTAGGGTATCCCGGGCATGCGCTCACGGTGGTGCTCACCGATGACCCCGAGATCCGCGCCCTAAAGCTCGAGCACTGGGGGGAAGACGCGCCCACCGATGTGCTCTCCTTCCCCACCTTTGAGCCGGGCGACCCCTTCGTGCCGCCACACCTGGGCGATATCGTCATCAGCCTAGACACCGCCAAACGTCAGGCCGAGGAACAAGGGCATACGCTGGAGGCGGAGGTGCTCATCCTGGCTGCGCATAGCTTATGGCACCTGCTGGGCCACGACCATACCACGGAGGCCGAATGGGCTCATTTTCACCACGTCCAGGCGCTGATCCAAACCCTATAAAGGGGCTACGCGCGTCGTTCGGCTACGCGTTTCGAGGCTTGCGCTACGCCTGGAAAAGCCAGCGGAACTTCCGGGTCGAGACCTATATCGCCGCCCTCGCCTTAGCCCTTTCCCTGTGGCTAAGGGTGGGCTCGCTCGAGGTGCTGTTCTTGATCCTGATCGTGCTCTCCCTCGAGCTTTTGAACACTGCCCTAGAAGCGGTGGTGGATCTGACCTCTCCCACCTACCATCCCCTGGCCAAAGCCGCCAAGGACACCGCGGCGGCGGCGGTGCTGATCTCGAGCCTGCTCTCGGCCCTCATTGGCCTGTTACTCCTCGGCCCGCCCTTGTTGGCGAAGTTGGGCCTATGAAGCGCCGGGTGTGTCCTGAAAATAGGCAAACAGCCTAAACTGTTGGAATGAGCGAAATACGGGAACGGATGCATCAGTTGGTGGATGAGTACGAGCGGCTGGGAGAGGGGAAGAATATAGCCGAGCAGGAGTTGCTGGTGATTGAGTTTGGCAAACAGATCCAGCGGCTGATG
>NZ_QKOB01000028.1 GCF_003226535.1 Meiothermus sp. Pnk-1
AAGCTGAAGGGCACCTTCGGGGCGGGGGTGATGGGGAGGTTTTGCTCGGGGCTGCCGTTGAGCTGATAGGTGATGCGGGTGACGGCCTGGTCGTCGGTAGCGGTGCCCTGGACGGTGAGGTTGAGGCTGACGGCGGCTCCTCCCACCGGGTTTTCCAGGGTGACGGTGGGGGCGGTCTGGTCGTCGAGGGGGGGCTGGGCTTGCTGGTCGCAGGCCGCGGCGAGCAATAGCAGCAAGCCCAGCAGCCACATAACATCGAGTTTTGCCATGACTCCGATACCCATTCTTGTCATTTGCTACTTGGGATGCCCAGCCGCGGGACCTCCGCCTACCCCAACAGAACGCTTCGAGCCGCGCTTTTCTTGTCGGGGTCGAATGGGTATCCCTAACCCCGAATATTCATACCGCCGGTAGCCACCGCCCTAGCTGAGAGTTTCCTTAACGGCCTTAACAGAGTCAATAAAGCCCGCCCTCAACGCCCGACAGCGGCCTGGGCGCATACTAATAAATATCCTCTGGCTTTTTTTCCATCTTCCCGGTGAGCCAGTACATCACCCGCTCGGCCACGTTCTCGAGGTGATCCCCCAGCCGTTCGTAGCTGCGGGCGATGCGCATGAGGGTGAGGGCTTTGGAGATGGTGCGGGGATCTTCCATCATGTAGGTGAGGAGTTCGCGGGTCACCTCCTCGTAAAGCCCGTCCACCTCGTCGTCGCGGCGCAGCAGCTCTTTGGCCGCATTGAGGTCCCGCTCGGCCAGGGCCTTGGCCAACAGGTCGAGCATGAGGGTGAGGCGGCGGCCCATGTCGGGGAGGGTGATGTAGTTTTTGAGCGGAGGCTCTTTGGACAGCAGAATTACATCCTCGGCTACGTGCTTGGCGTAGTCCCCCGCCCGCTCGAGGTCGGTGAGGGCTTTGATCACGGTAAAGGCAAAGCGTAAATCGGAGGCCACAAGTTGTTGTCGGGCCATCAGGGTGATAGCCTCGCCCTCGATCCTGAGCTCGAGGGCGTCCACCTGCTCGTCCTGAACGATGACCTCCTGGGCCAGCCGGGGGTCTTGCCGGTAGAGGGCCTCGGCGCTTTTCTCGGTCATCTCCCGCACCAGGGAGATGAGCCGGATGCTCTCCTCGGTCAGTTTGTTGAGTTCACGTTCCAGGGCTTCGCGCACGGTTGCTCCTTTTGTATAGTCTAGCCAGGTACCAAGCCGCCTTGCCGTGGTTGGGCTGTGCCTTCGGTTTCTGTCCGGACGCCCGGGAAGGTCAGGCCGAAAGCATTTCCCCGGCTCTGCCCCGCCTCCCAAGTACGGCCATAGGCCTCTCCGCCCCAGCTTCTGGCCAGACGGCGCACTAGGGCCAGCCCCAGGCCGCTCCCCCTCACGCTGGCGGCGTGGACGCCGCGGCTGCCGGCCCGGAATAGCCCTTCGTAGTCGGGGAGCGGGTGGCCGTGGTCACGCACCTCGAGCCGCAGGGAAAGACCAGCCCCAGCTTGGGGTAAGACTTCCTCGCTCACCACCTGTATCTCCCCGGGAGGGCCGTACTTGAGGGCGTTTTCCAGCAGGTTCAAAAGCGCCTGATATACCGCGTCGGGGTTGGCCCGCACCGTGTGAGCAACCTCCCAGGTGATCCAAGAGCCCCTTTCCGCCATCTGAGGGGCCAGGAATCGCTCGAGGCGGGGCCGCAGCTCGCCGAGAGGGAAGGTGCGCTCCTGCCCAGGCAGGCGGTTGAGCGGCAGATCTTCGACTAGCCTCGAGAGCCGTTGGGCCTCGTGCCGGATCATCTCCAGGGCCTCTTCGGCTTCGTGCGGGGGCAACCCCTCCAGCAGCGCATCGAGCAGGGAGAGCATCCCCGCCACCGGGGTGCGAAACTCGTGAGCCAGGACCCGGCTGGCCTCCTCGAGGGCCTCCTGGCGGGCTTTTTCTTCGCTTTTATCCCATAGCAGCAAGCAGCCCGCCGGATCGGCCTTGGCCCACAGGGTGTGGCCGCGCACCTCCACCGTAGCCTCCCCGCCCAGGTGGCAAAGCACTTCTAGGCGGTGATCGCGCAAGGCCAGCAGCAAAGAGCGGCCCGTTACCCGCTCGCGCTCCACCCCGAGCATGGCGGCGGCGGCGGGGTTTAGATAGCTGACCCGCCCTTCGCTAAACAGCACCAAGCCCTCGCGGGCTTGTTCCCAGGCCGCCTCTAAAGCCTTGCTCTGCTTGGTGCTGAGCGCATCCATGCCGATGTCTATCATCCTAGCAGGCGCTGGTAAGGGAAGTGCCATGGGAACTTACTCCCTGAAACGGTAGCCGACCCCGCGCAGCGTCTCGAGGAAGCGGGGCAGCTTGGGATCCTCGCGAAGTTTCTCTCGCAGCTGGGCCACGTGCTGGTCCACGGTGCGGGCGGTGCCCATGAACTCTGGCCCCCAGACCCGCTCCAGCAGTTCCTCACGGCTGTAGACCCGGCCGGGGTGACGGGCCAAAAAGGCCAGCAGGTCAAATTCGCGCCGGGTGAGCTCGAGGGGCTGACCGTCCAGGTTGGCTTGGTGGCGCTCGAGGTCCAGGATCAGTCCGCCCCGCTCGATCCGGCCGCTCTTCCCGCTGCGGCGCAATAGGGCCTGGATGCGGGCTAAGAGTTCGGGGGTGGAGAAGGGCTTGCTCAGGTAGTCGTCAGCCCCGCGGGTGAGCCCCTCTACCCGGTCGCCTTCCCCAGCCCGGGCGGTGAGCATCAGCACCGGCAAGCTCTCGTAGCGACCGTCGCGGCGTAAGCGCTCCAGAAGCCGCACCCCTGGCTCGTCAGGCAGCATCCAGTCCAGCACCACCAGATCGGCCTGAGGTAGCCATTCCCAGGCTTCGGTGGCGGTGGCGGCTTCCAGAACCTGGTGTCCGGCCCGGCTCAGGGATAGGCGCAACCCCATCCGTACCGCAGGTTCATCCTCGATCACCAAAAGCTTCGGCATCACGGTTCAGTGTAAGGCCCAGCTTGTCAGGGAAATGTCAGAGAGCGGTGCTTTCCGTTCTGGCTTATGCTATAGCCAGAATGTCGCACGACCCAGCCCACCCTTCCTGCCGATTCGCCCACCTGCACCAGCACACCCAGTTCTCGCTCTTGGACGGGGCGGCGCGCCTCAAAGACCTCATCCAGTGGGTCAAGAAGGTCAGCCCCGAGGAGCCCATGCTGGCCATGACCGACCACGGCAACCTGTTCGGGGCGGTACAGTTCTACAAGTACGCCACCGAGGCCGGGGTCAAACCGATCATCGGCTACGAGGCCTACGTGGCCGCCGAGAGCCGCTTCGACCGCAAGCAGGGCAAGGGGCTCGACGGGGGCTACTTCCACCTCACGCTGCTGGCCAAGGACTTCGAGGGCTACCAGAACCTCTGCCGCTTAGCGAGCCGGGCCTACCTCGAGGGCTTCTACGGCAAACCCCGCATCGACCGCGAGATCCTGCGCGAGCACAACGCGGGCCTCATCGTGCTGTCGGGCTGCCTGGGGGCGGAGATCCCCCAGTTCATCCTGCAAGAGCGCCACGAGGAGGCCGAGCGCCGCCTGCTGGAGTACCTCTCGATCTTCGGGGAGAAACGCTACTTCATCGAGATCCAGGACCACGGCCTCCCCGAGCAGAAGAAGGTCAATCGGGTGCTCAAGGAGTTCGCCGACAAGTACGGCCTGGGCATCGTGGCCACCAACGACGGGCACTACGTGCGCAAAGAGGACGCCGAGGCCCACGCGGTGCTGCTGGCGGTGCAGTCGAAGGCTACCTGGGACGACCCAAACCGCTGGAAGTTCCCCTGCGATGAGTTCTACGTCAAGACCCCCGAGGAGATGCGCTCGGCCCTCGAGGGCCAGCGCGAGCTGTGGGGAGGGCGCTTCGACGAACTGTTCGATAACACGCTCGAGATCGGGCGCATGTGCAACGTCGAACTCGTGCCCAAGAAGGTGCAGTACCGCATTCCCAAGTACCCCCTGCCTGAGGGGCGCACCGAGGTCACGTACTTCCGCGAGCTCACCTTCCGCGGCCTCCTCAAGCGCTACCCCGAGCGGGTCACCGCGGAGCTCTACCGCGAGTTCCTGCGCAAGATCGGCAAGCCCGTACCGCAGGAGGGAGTCGCCATAGGCGATAGCGGCGGGGCAGCCTTGGCCAAGGCGCTGGCCGAGCTCGAGGACCTAGAGTCCACCCGCCGGCACCTCCCCGAACTCAAGGAAGGCATCCAGTGGGGTCCCTGGGAGATCCTCTCCCGCGCCGTCTACGAGCTCACCGTGGTCGAGCGCATGGGCTTTCCCGGTTACCTGCTGATCGTGCAGGATTTCATCAACTGGGCCAAGGACAACGGCATCAGCGTGGGGCCGGGGCGCGGCTCGGCAGCGGGGAGCCTGGTGGCTTATGCCACCGGCATCACCAACATCGACCCGTTGGCCTACGGCCTGCTCTTCGAGCGCTTCTTGAACCCGGCCCGGGTCTCGATGCCCGACATCGACACCGACTTCTCCGACGTGCGCCGGGGTGAGGTCATCGAGTACGTGCGCCGGCGATACGGCGACGAGATGGTGGCCCAGATCGGCACCTTCGGCACCCTGGCCTCCAAGGCCGCCATCAAGGACGCGGCGCGGGTCTTCGGGCTGCCGGTGAAGAAGGCCGACGAGCTGGCCAAGCTCATCCCGGTGGTCTTCGGCAAGCCCACGCCGCTAGAGAGAGCCATCGAGACCATCCCCGACCTCCGGGCCGAGATGGAGAAAGATCCCTTGGTGGCGCGGGTGATGGAGGTAGCGAAGAAGCTCGAGGGCCTGAGCCGCCAGTCCAGCGTGCACGCGGCGGGGGTGGTGATCTCCGACGTGCCCCTTACGGACTACATCCCCCTGATGCGGGCGGGCGACGGCGAGGGCAAGGTCACCCAGTACGACATGAGCTCGGTCGAGGCGCTGGGCTTCCTCAAGATGGACTTTTTGGGCTTGCGCACGCTCTCCTTCCTCGACGAGTGCCGGCGCATCGTCAAGGAATCGAGGGGCATCGACATCGACTACGACACCATCCCCATCGACGACGAGAAGACCTTCGAGCTGTTGGGGCGGGGCGAGACCAAGGGCATCTTCCAGCTCGACTCGGCGGGCATGACCGCCACCGTGCGCGGCCTAAAACCCCGGCGCATCCAGGACATCATCGCGCTGGGAGCCTTGTACCGGCCCGGCCCCATGGAGAACATCCCCACCTACATCCGCCGCCACCACGGGCGCGAGCCCGTCGAGTACCCCCAGTTCCCCAACGCCGCGAAGTACCTCGAGCCCATCCTGCGCGAAACCTATGGCATCCCCGTCTATCAGGAGCAGATCATGCAGATCGCCTCGGCGGCGGCTGGGTACAGCCTGGGAGAGGCCGATCTGCTGCGGCGGTGTGTCGCCGAAGGAACCCTGATCCTCAATGTGGATACCGGCGAGCGGGTGCCGGTGGAGAAGGTAGAGCCTGGAATGAGGGTTTTGAGCCTCGGGCCGGATTACAAGTTCTACCGTGTCGAGGTACAGGAACGTATCTATAACGGGGTGCAGCCGGTGTATCGCCTCCGTACCCGCAGTGGGCGGAGCCTCGAGTTGACGGCTGAGCACCCCCTGCTTACGGTTTTGGGCTGGCGGCACCTATGTGATCTCAAGGTAGGGGACGCCATTGCCGTACCGCGCAGGACCTACGGCTTCGGCAGCTTGCGACCTGACCCCAACAGGGTCACGGTCTTGGCCTATCTTCTGGGCGATGGGAATACCCGGGCGAAAACCCGCTGGGGCGAGGTAGTTAAGGCCAACTTCTACAGCTCTAACCCGGCTATGCTTGAGGATTTTATCCAGGCAGTGCATGCCTTGGGGGCGAGGACCAAGGCCTATTTGCATCCCAGGACGAAGGTGTCCACCATCACCTGTCGGGGCGCTCAGAGGGGATGCAATCCCATCACGTCCTTGGTCGAAGAGGCCGGTCTCGATAAGCGAGCCCACGAGAAGCGGGTTCCCCAGGAGGTATTCGCTTACGACGAGGAAAGCCTCAAGCTTTTTTTGGGCAAGCTGTGGAACACCGACGGATCCATAGAGGCTAAGAGGATTTCCTACAGCTCATCGAGCTTTCTCCTCATCGAGGACCTATCCCATCTCTTGTTGCGCTTGGGCATCGTCTCGATGCGTCGAAGCCGCTCTACCCGTTGCCGCCCCAGCCATGAGCTGTTGATCACCGACCAAGAGGATGTCCTGCGCTTTGCTGAGGTTTTGGGTCCTTATATCCTTTCGCCTAAGCGTGAAGCCCTGGACCGGCTGGCAGCCCTCGCCCGGAAGAAACGGCGTAACCAGTCCATCTACGCCATCCCCGCCGCGGTTGGGCATAAGGTGCGGGAGGCTAAGTATGCCTCTGGAGTTACCTGGGCACAGGCCGACGCCAAGGTGGGGGCTTTACGGGGAAGCCTCTCGAGTGGGCTGAACCTCCGGGCTCCCAACCGAGCGCTCTCGAGGCACCGCTTGCGCCAACTGGGAGTGGCCTTTGCGAGTGAAGAACTCCTGAGCCTGGCCCGGTCTGAGGTGTTGTGGGATGTGATTACGGGGATAGAGCCCGTGGGCGAAAAACGTGTTTATGACCTCGCGGTGCCGCCCTTTGCCAACTTCGTTGCCGAGGACGTGGTGATCCACAACTCAATGGGCAAGAAGAAGATGGAAGAGATGCAAAAGCATCGGGAGATCTTCAAGAAGGGCGCAGCCGGGCGGGGCATCCCCGAGGACGAGGCCGATAGGCTCTTCGACCTGCTCGAGGCCTTCGCCAACTACGGCTTCAACAAATCGCACTCGGCGGCCTATGCGGTGCTCACCTACCAGACCGCCTACGTCAAAGCCCATTACCCCGTCGAGTTCCACGCGGCCTTGCTCACCGTCGAACGCCACGACTCCGACAAGGTGGCCGAGTACATCCGCGCCGCCCGAGCGATGGGGGTGGAGGTGCTGCCGCCGGATATCAACCGCTCCTCCTTCAGCTTCAGCGCCGTGGGGCAGAGCGTGCTCTTCGGCCTCTCGGCGGTGAAGAACGTGGGGGAAGCGCCCACCGAGGCCATCATCAGGGAGCGCGAGCGGGGGGGGCGCTATAAGTCCCTGCCGGACTTCCTCAAACGGCTGGACTCGAGCGTGGCCAACAAGCGGGTGGTGGAATCCTTGATCAAGGCCGGGGCCTTCGACCAGCTGGGCGAGCGCGGGCAGATGCTCGCCGCCCTCGACGAGCTGCTCCGGTGGGCGCAGGCCGAGCGCGAGAGCGCCAGTTCGGGCATGGTGGGCCTTTTTGCCGATGCCCAGAGCGAGCCCACCCTGCCTAAAATACCGCCACTCGACGAGGTGACCCAGTTGCGGTACGAGAAAGAGGCTTTGGGCATCTACGTCACCGGTCACCCCCTGCTCCGCTACGAGGGCCTGCGCGAAGCGGCAAGCTGCACCATAGAGGAGCTGCCCGACTACTACCAAAGCCAGAAAAACGGTAAACCGCGGCTTCGGGTGCTCCTAGCTGGGCTTGTCGAGGGGATCGTTCGCAAACCTACCAAATCCGGCGGGATGATGTGCAAGTTCATGTTGGGAGACGAAACCGGCGCGGTAGAAGTGGTGGCTTTTGGGCGCTCGTACGATAAGGTCTCGCCGCGGGTGCGCGAAGACGCCCCGGTGCTGGTAGTGGCCGAGGTAGAACCAGACGGAGAGGGAGAGGTCTTGCGGGTGATGGCGCAAGACGTATACCTCTATGACGAACTGGAGGGGCTTCCCAAGGTGATGGAGCTCGAGCTGGACTTAGCCCTTCTCGACGACGAAAAGATCCACGAGCTAGGAAGCCTTTTCGACGAGTACGCCGGCAGCGTGCCGGTGCACTTGAAAATCCAAAGCGGCAACTCTTGGGCTTTGATGGAGGTTCGGCCTCGAGTGGAGGAAAACGCTAAGGATATCTTCGCCGGGCTCGATTGGGTGAGGGCCAAATTGGTCCCCGACCGAGAGGCCCTGCTAGCGGCGACGGTGTCTGGGCGAGGACATAATGGTGGCGGCGAGCCCCAGGGGCCGGTAGTGCCGTTTTGACGCGGGGGGGCGCTATGCCTGCTGTTCTTGGCGAGGTATGGGCTCGAGCGGAGCCTCAACAGCATGGTGGATAGCGTATAGGCCGTCCCGCTAGAACCGCAAGGCAAGGGGAGTCGTCACATACGCCGGTAGATCTCAGGCGATATGGCGCGGGCGATATGGCGGGGGTTTGGATGAGTAGGCCGGGCTCGAGTGGGTTTCGAGGCCCATCGGATCGGGCAAAAGCCACTCTCGGAGCGAAGGAGCGCTGCTGCGGGGTCGGGGGCGCCAAATCGTGGACCTAGGGGTTGGGCTCGTTGCGGCAGGCAAGATGAACAGGCCTGGGCTCAGGCTGAATCCCAACACCCACAGCGCGATCACCAGGTATGGCTTTTGCAGCAACCCCCTCATCCTGATTGAAGCGTAGAACCAAAGGTGTTAAAGGAGCGTTATAAGTTTAAACGCGCCTTTACCTGTGACCCCTCCGGCTCCTTCGCTTCTTCTGTCTGGAGGCCGCATTCCTAAGCTTTCCAAGGTAAAAGTTAAACCGAGTTCAGATATTAGGGGTCGTTCAAGCGCGCATGGCCGGAGGAGCCGGTGGGGCCTCGGGATCTTCCCAGGCCAGCTCTACCAGGTCGATCAGTTCCTCTATGGGTATGTTGAAGCTGCGCGAGAGTCGGGCCATTTCTCGCCCTAGCCGTTGAAGCTGTGTCATGGAGGCCCTTATCTCGTCAGCGTCGTGCAAAGGGTTTGCCTCATCGTTTTGCTGGGCTAGATCTTCAGCGATCTCTATCAGCCAGCTTAGTAGTTCCTGGGCTTGTTCGTCGCTCAGGCCTTCGGTGAGACCTTCGTCCTCTAAAAGCCTCTCGGCAATGCGGCTAACCATCCTTACTACCTCTTGAAATCAGCATACCGCTTACACAGCGGCGCCTAAACCCGGCAGATCATCCTCTGGTGGGGGTGCGCTACCCGACCCCCAGGTGCGGTTATGTGTTTTACCGGGCGGAGGGTATTAGCAGCTCATCCTTCCGCACGTACCCCATACGCCGAACCAGTGCGTCACGGTACTCAGGGGTTTGGGCTGCGCTTATTTCGTCTGTTAACCGAGCCAGGCGGCCCTCGAGCTGGGCCACCTGGGCTCGAGCGCGGTTGATCTCACCGCGCAGCTCCTGGGTTCGTTTGAACTCGAGGCCCACCAGCCATAGCAAGTGCAACGATCCCAGCGCAAAGAGCAAGTGCAAAAAACGGTATACGGGGCGCTCCACGACATCCGCAGTATACAGGAGCTGGCCAAGGGAGGCCCTAAACGAGGGTGTGTCCTGAAAATAGGCAAACAGCCTAAACTGTTGGAATGAGCGAAATACGGGAACGGATGCATCAGTTGGTGGATGAGTACGAGCGGCTGGGAGAGGGGAAGAATATAGCCGAGCAGGAGTTGCTGGTGATTGAGTTTGGCAAACAGATCCAGCGGCTGATGATG
>NZ_QKOB01000029.1 GCF_003226535.1 Meiothermus sp. Pnk-1
TGCGACCTCGTGAGCTCGGCAGGCTTCGGCCACGGTCCTTTGACCCGACAAGACCTCCAACACAATTTTTACCTTTTCCTTCGCTGACCACCTGCGCATCTCGCTACCCCTTCAGGCTACACCCCTCGGTCTCTCTCTTGGGGTGGTCCAAATTTGGGGCAGCACTTCACAGAAGCTCCTTGTAGCCCGTGGGCAGTGGGAGAACGGGTTGTCGCTCTTTTCGCTTATCGGCCATAGCCCAGCTCCTCCAAGTTCTTCCAAATCGCCTTGTCCACCCGCCGGGCCTCGGCAGGCACAGGCACACGCACAGGCAGACGCTGAAACGCACGCCGTGCGGTTTGATTTGCGCGCGTGGTTATAGGATAACCGCACGTGGTATTTGGTGAAGCGCTCAAATTTATGAGCGCGCTCATATTACTTTTGTGCGTGCTCATAATTTATGACCTCCGCTCATAATAGGTGCCCTTCCTCGTGCCCCGGCGTACCAAGCGGCCATCCTTAACCAATCGGTCGAGGAGTCGCGTGGCTTGGTACGGCCCAAGCTGGCACAGCTCCGCCGCCTCCTTGCGCGTGATCCGCCCGTGCTTTTCCACGTATTGCAAAACCATCTGCTCCTGCTGGAGCGGCTCGAAACCGCGCTGGCGCACGTAGGCGGCCGGTGCCCCGAGCCGGCGGTAGGTCGCCGCGGAGAGGTGCCAGGTGCGGCCCTTGCGCTCGCCACGCGGTTCGACCAAGCCGATTTCGACGAGGCGGTTCAGGGTGGCGCGGGCTTCGGCTTCCGACTTTTGGGTAAGGCGAGCGGCTTCCTCCGTGGTCAGCCGCCGGTCGCTCCAGAGGGCGTTCAGGATCAGAAGCTCGTCCAGTCCAAGGTCGCGCCCGGCGCGCGATTCCTCGACGACGAGGCGGACGAACTCGAGGTTGGCCTCCCCGCCGGGCAGAACCAGGACGACGCCCGCCTCGTTGCTGCGGTCGTAGGAAGGCGCGGGGCGGCCGTTGCGCAGTTGCTCGTAGAAGATGGTGTCGATGCCGCGCGCGGTGCGCTCGACGATGCCTCCTTCAATATAGCCCGCCGAAGGTTTTAGAAGGGGGTGGAGGTGTCTTGCCCCGCGGCGGTGCAGATAACCCCCGGGCGCCCAAACCGCGGGGTATACTGTGATCGACCGTACACACCCCAGGAGGAAACCTATGGAACGCATCGCCATCCTAGGCCCCCTCACCGCCCTGCTGCTGGCCGGCTGCGGCCTCATCAGCTCCCCGCCCATCAACAACCCCTTCGGCCTGGAGGGAAAGCAGAGCACCTT
>NZ_QKOB01000030.1 GCF_003226535.1 Meiothermus sp. Pnk-1
AAAACTTGTTTTTAGCTTATGAAAACTTGTTTTTAGCTTATGAAAACTTGTTTTTAGCTTATGAAAACTTGTTTTTAGACCCCTTAATATGTTGATTATCAATATAAGTACAGAGCCTTAAAATAAGAAAATAAGAAAATATATAAATAAAAAAATAACGTTTGTTTTTTTTAGAGATTTATTTGATTGATTCCCTGCAAAAATTCCCCATCTGGAAGAGTGGAAGAAAACGAAGAAAACGAGAAATTTCAAAATACATTCGGCTTGGGCGGTATTATGCTATACATAACATAATATCTATATCGTTGTTAATTAGATAGATATGACTTTAAAAACCACGTTTTATATGCCAGCGACCACGTTAATTTTTTTATGTGGTTTTTGTGTGGGTGATCACCCTACTACACTCGGGTGTAGTTTTTAAGGATAGAGCATTAGGTTTGAAGAATAGAGTGAGAGACCAGAACCGTAATTCTAATCAAATATATTTTTAATAAATTGCACAAAGATTTTGACGGTTGAATGGGTTTATTGAAAATAAGTATAGCCCACTACACATGTTTTCAATCGCTACGCTTTTGAAAACATGTGGTGGTCTCTCCGAGGGTTCCCATACCTATGCTGAATCGGGGAAGGTAGTTTTGCTGCAGAAAGAAAAAATATAGTCGGAAAAAACAAAAAAACAGAAATGAGTTACGCAGTTTATCACGTAGAAAAAGGAGCTGTTTCTCCTGGAGGAATCGGAAAGCATATTGATCGGGAACCAGGGGCAGAACATACCTACCAACATGCAGACCCTGAACGCATCCATTTGAATGAACATATCACAGTAACCCCCCATTGTGATAAATCCCTTCATATCGCCATATCTGACCGAATTAAAGAGGGTTACAATGCTAAAAATAAAGCGGGAGAATTAAAAGAAATTCGGAAAGATGC
>NZ_QKOB01000031.1 GCF_003226535.1 Meiothermus sp. Pnk-1
AGCTGAGGAGGGTGATCGCGGAGCGGCTGGGGTATTACCACGAAGCCCGGTTGCACTCGGGGCTGGGGTATCGGACGCCTCGGGAGGCTCTGGAGGAGGTGCTGAGCAGGGTTGACCAAGGACTCACACGGCAGACAGGTAGGAGTGTCTAAGTTCAGGGGTTCGGATCACAAAACGATACCGGCTCGGGTAAGCCCGAGCCGGTAAAGCTGGGGATCTTAGAAGTTGAGCTTCGCGCTCCCGCCGCCCCAGGTGACGGTGAGGGTGCAGCCCGCCAGGGCGCTCTGGGTGGTGAGGGTGACCTCGAGCGTGGCGGTGTTGGAGCTGCCGTCCTTCAGGATGCCGAGGAGCGTGTTCAGGTTGGGGAACGTCATCAAGCCGTTGTAGATGCTCCCCACCGTCCCCGTGTTCCCGCTCACGCTGACCGTGAACGAAGCCCCCTGCACGCTGGCGGTGGCGCTGCGGGTGTTGTTCTGGGCGTCGGTGTCGGAGACCGTCGCGGTGGCGTCCAGGGTGACCTGGATGGAGCTAGGGAGGGGGTTCGGGCAGTCGTCGCCGAAGTCGATCTTGGCGATGCTGGGGTTGAAGGTGAAGCCGGTCGGGGTGGCGGGCAGGTTCAGGTTCTGCAGGTTGTCGAAGGTCGCCCCCACGGTGGTCCTGCCTTCCACCTGGGCGCTGGGGCCCAGGGTGGGGTGTGTCCTGGATTTAGGCAACTAGGCTGCAGTAGGGAAAGCGCCGTGTCGGACGGCGTGGAAAGGTGTGACGGGGCTGTGGGAGAAGAACCGCGAGCGGACCAGGGCCTTAGCGCTCGCTCCGGATTCGCTCCAGTGGGCCCCGGTGATCTTGAGTCTTTGGCCGA
>NZ_QKOB01000032.1 GCF_003226535.1 Meiothermus sp. Pnk-1
GGGTAAAAAATACGGCTATGACGTAAAACTGAAATTTCATTTTATTAGCCATTCGATCCAGCAAAAAGGGGATCGAGAAATAAATGAAATGGTTACTTCAGCTGTTAAAAAAGTAGCAGAAGAAAAGCAACTATCCCCCGTAGATACTGCGCTTTTAATGAGGTCTAAAGAATTTAAGGAAGTAGAAAAACACCTCCAAAACGAAAGAGAGCGAAGAAACGAGCTCGACCAGAGGAGAGGGCAGAACCGAGGACCCAGACTCTAAATGTTTTTTCCGACTATATTTTTTCTTTCTGCAGCAATTAATCGGCTAAAGCCGACTCAAATAATCATCATAAATTAAAATTTAATCTGATTATTTTCGGTAAAAAGAGTGTTTTTTTTCTATCCTTTATTTGGTAAAATCCCTTTCTTTTGGTAGATCCCAATAAGGTAAGCCACAGATTTATCTATTTTCAATTTTCCGCTTCTTACTTTAGCATTTAAGTCGGTTATAAGCTTGTCAAAGTCTGCTTCTTTTTCTTTTTTTGCAATTAATTCCGCTTGATCTGGAGAGACACCATAGTGTGCAATTTTGGCAATATATTTCTGATTATCGACACTGATATCAAAATTAATTTCGAGCTGCTTAGGGATCTTGGTGTTGATATGCAGGGTTACCCAATGGAATGAACGGCCACG
>NZ_QKOB01000033.1 GCF_003226535.1 Meiothermus sp. Pnk-1
GTAAAATACACGACGCATATTCTAACCGGATCACCGGACTTAATGGAAAAAATAGAAAATAATTCTAATCTCCGGAAAGAATGGATCAACGCCAATTTGGAATTTATAAAGAAAGAATTCGGAGAAAAAAACATAGTCCGGTTTTCAATCCATCGCGATGAGAAAACCATGCACATACACGCTGTAACCGTACCATTGACCAATGACGGCAGACTTTCAGCCAGAGAATTATTAGGAAATCCGAAAGAAATGAGCCAACGCCAGGATCGCTATGCGGACCAGATGAAATCATTCGGATTCCAACGAGGAATAAAAGCAACTGGTGTCAAACATGAAGATGCAAAAACCTATTACGCCCGAATTAAGCAAGCGCAGAATAGTATTTCCCAAAACGATTTTAAGCCTGAAAAAAACCTTTTAGGCGTTTACAAGTCCGAAAGTGTGGAAGAAATGCAAAACGTCCTTAAATCGCAAAAAACCGCCCTCAAATCAAAAGATTTAGAGATCGCCAAACTCAAAGAACAGCAGAAGAAAGATTCTGAATTTAAAATAA
>NZ_QKOB01000034.1 GCF_003226535.1 Meiothermus sp. Pnk-1
TCCAGCGCTGGCTCAACCTCAACCTCCGCGATCAGCCCATCAACCCAGAGGCCCATCAAGCCCTCCGCTTCTTGCAAAAGCAGGCCCACCTCGACCACACCGACTATCCCCGCTTCAAGCGGGAAGGTATTGAGGTCATCGGCTCAGGTCAGATCGAAGGCGCCAACAAGGGATATGACCCCCTTAACCTAGACGATACTTTTGATGTATCCTGCAGAGATCAGGAGGTCCAGATGAAGAAGCCCAAGGCAGTAGCACCCCAGGTCAAGTTCCAGGCCGCCCTGGAGGCGGTCAAAGGGGAAAGGAGCCTGGTGGAGCTGGCCCGTGCTTACGCGGTCCA
>NZ_QKOB01000035.1 GCF_003226535.1 Meiothermus sp. Pnk-1
AGACCTGAACGCGGCCCTGAACATCCGGGCCGAAGGGATACGAGCTATCCCCGTCGCCGTGGGGCACACGGAGACGCAAAACGCTTGGGGAGTCTCTGTAAGACCTGCTCATGGTAGGCAAGAGACGACGAACCAAGAATCCCACGTGCTTTAGCCGTGGGAGTGTCAACTCTATCTGGCCCTGGGCTTGCGGCGGGGAGAGGGGCTGGGCTTGCGCAAAGAGGACCTCACTTTTGTGATGGACCCGGATACCGGTAAAGAATACCTGGAGGTGCGCATCCGGCGCCAGGTGGTGGTGGAGGACGGCAAACCTACCGTAAAAGAACGGCTCAAGACCAA
>NZ_QKOB01000036.1 GCF_003226535.1 Meiothermus sp. Pnk-1
GAGACCTGAACGCGGCCCTGAACATCCGGGCCGAAGGGATACGAGCTATCCCCGTCGCCGTGGGGCACACGGAGACGCAAAACGCTTGGGGAGTCTCTGTAAGACCTGCTCATGGTAGGCAAGAGACGACGAACCAAGAATCCCACGTGCTTTAGCCGTGGGAGTGTCAAATGCCGGGGTTTGCGCGACCCCGCTGAACTCCCCCTGCGCAACCTGCAGGGACTGCTGCTGGGGCTGGGTCTAACCCGGGAAGAGTTCATCGCCCGCTTCGGCCACGATATTCCGCCGGTAGATTTGGAGCGCGTCGCTAAGGTCAACCAGAAGCGCA